>CASFKT010000128.1 GCA_949295195.1 uncultured bacterium
GGAGGGCATGGTGCCGTAGTTGTCCGGGCAGGAGGGCATCGGGCAGGAATTGCCGGTTTCGTTGTTCAAGACAGGATTCCTCCTTGGTTGGGATCGGAGAAAACCAGGGGTTCCTCCAGTCCATTCTATGTTCCATCCGTCTAGCCGGTCCCCGGCGGAGAGGAAGAGGGGGAGAGGAGAGGCGGAATATGGTGAAATTTGAGCGGAGAAACGGGGAAACCGACGGGAAAACCGACGGAGAGACGGGGAAATATTTTTCATATGCCGCCGCTGCAGACCATAGTTTGAAGGGGGAGGTGGGGCCTTATGGAAAGGAGAGCGCTCTGGGTGGCGGCGGGCATTCTGGTTCTGGGCGCAGTTTTGGGCGGCCTGGCCTGGCGCTGGGAGGGGCGGGCGTCCACCGCGGCGGCAATCCGTGATGCCTCCGGCGTGCGGTGGATCATAGACGCGGGCCACGGGGGAGAGGATGGGGGTGCGGTGTCTCCGGGCGGAGTGGTGGAGAGCCGGATCAACCTGAAGATCGCCCGGCGGGTGGACGGCATTTTGGGCTTCTGCGGGGAGCCCGCTCTCATGCTCCGCACCGAGGACATCTCCCTCCACGACCCGGAGGCGGTCTCCCTGCGGGAGAAAAAGGTGTCCGACCTGCACAACCGGGCCGATACGGCGTCGTCATACCCGGAGGCCACTCTGTTGAGCATCCACCAGAATATCTTCCAGCAGTCCCGGTACCGGGGGACCCAGGTCTTTTACGCACCTACCCAGGGCTCTCAGGAGCTGGCTCAGGTCATTCAGGGGGTGGTCCGGGAGAGCCTCCAGCCGGACAACAGCCGGGAGAGCAAGCCCATCCCGGACACGGTGTACCTGATGAACCACATCCCCAACCGGGCGGTGCTGGTGGAGTGCGGCTTTCTCTCCAACCCGGAGGAGGAGGGGCTGCTCCAGGACCCGAAATACCAGACGAAGCTGGCGGCGGCCATTGCGGCGGGGTGCCTGGGAGGGGGCTCCGACCTCCCATAAGGCGGTTGTGTTCCAAGGCTCTGTGTGATAGAATATTTGTACGAGTAACGGAAAAGGCGGGTGGAGCCCATGGACGGAGCATTTCTCAACTTGACCCCGGAAAATCTGGAACGGGAGCATTTGTGCTGCATCATCCGCAGCAAAAAGCCCCACCCGGGGGTGGAGGCCAAGCGGCAGTGGCTCTCCGACCGCTTGAAGGAGGGACACGTGTTCCGGAAGCTGGACGCGAAGGCCACGGTGTTCATCGAGTACGCTCCCCTGGAGACGGCCTGGGTCCCCATTCTGGGGGACAACTACCTCTACATCTACTGCCTGTGGGTGCTGGGCGGCGAGAAGGGGAAGGGGTACGGCCGGGCGCTGATGGAGTATTGTCTCTCCGACGCCCAGGCAAAGGGCAGGTCCGGGGTGTGCATGCTGGGGGCGGCCAAGCAGAAGGCCTGGCTCTCCGACCAGTCCTTCGCCCAAAAATTCGGATTTGAGGCGGTGGACGCCACCGATTACGGCTATACCCTGCTGGCCCGGTCCTTTGACGGGACGGCCCCCCGGTTTGCGCCACAGGTCAAGGAGCCAGGGGTGGAGGGGGAGGAGCTGACCATCTTCTATGACTTCCAGTGCCCCTACATCCTCCAGAGCGTGGAGCTGGCCCGGTCGTACTGCCAGGAGACCGGAACTCCGGTGACCTTCCATCCCGTGGACTCCCTGGAGAAGGCCAAGGCCCTGCCCTGTGTGTTCAACAACTGGGCGGTGTTTTATAAGGGAAAGTTCGAGACGGTGAACCTCCTGGACCTGGCCGCGCTGAAGCGGATTTTGAAAAAATAGAGCCGGCTGAAGAGTTTGGAAAAAGCTGCAGAGAAGGGCTGTAATGGCCATTCTCTGCAGCTTTTTGTATATTTGCGGTGCAAATTATTTTTCGGTGGGCCCGCCGTTTGCTTTTCTGAGCCGGGAGATCAGTTTTAGCAGGAGCAGAAGGTCCTCCTCTCCCAGCTGTTTCAGGCCCTCCACCGCCTGTTGAATCAGTTCGGGAGAATCGGTGGACTCGTCGAAAAATTGCTGGGGCGTCAGATTGAAATATTCACAGATGGAGAAAAACTCTTTCAGTGGAGGAAGCGCTTTCCCGGAGGAGATGTTATAGACATACCCCCGGCTGTGCCCAAGATCGTAGCTCATCTGGTATTCCGAGACGCCCTTTTTCAGCCGCAGCTGTGTAATGCGCTCTCGGACAAACTCCTCATAACCCAATATCTCATCCCCCTTTCAGGAATTATGATACCGGCTCCTGACAGGCATTAGACATATATTTTTGGTTTTCTTGATTGACTAAACTAAAAATATATGTTATATTGCATGAGGTAATCCAAAATAATTTGACGAATCGGGGGAGTGAAGGGATTTTAATGGAGAGACGACAAGTGATCCTAGTTGCGTTCTATAATAAGAAGGCCCTGGGCGTGCGCTATCTGGAGGCCGCGCTGGAGGGGGTGGGCTATCAGGTGACCACTATTTTCTACAAGGACTTCAACAGCGTCCGCCCCCGCCCCTCTACCCGGCGGGAGGCAGAGATGTTCCTCCAGGTGGTGCGGGAAAAACAGCCGGTGCTTGTGGGATTGTCGGTGATGAGCTCCATGTACCTGGACACCGTCTATCAGCTGATGGACGGACTGGTGCGGGAACAGATCGCTCCCCTGGTGTGCGGCGGGGCCTACGCCACCATGTTCCCCGAAAAGCTGCTGGAGCGGGGGGCGGACTTTGTCCTCCGCTCCGACGGGGAGCGCGCCATCTGCTGGCTGGCGGATGCTCTGCGCCTGGGGAGCGACTGGCGGTCCATTCCGTCCCTGTGCTGGCGGGAGGAGGGGGAAATTCGTCAAAATGAGATCGGGGACTTGCTCAGCGATGTGAACGGCTATGGGATTCCCGTGGTCAACAGTGCGGGCGCCTGCTTCATTGACCATGACGCGATTGTGTGGGGCGATCCCCAGCGGAACACCCGCAGCTATGAGGTGATCGCCTCCAGGGGCTGTCCCTTCACCTGCTCCTACTGCTGCTGCGTCAATCTGCGGCGGCTGCTGCCCCAGGGGATTCCTGGGGTGCGCACCTGGTCGGTAAACAGCGTGATCGATGAGCTGAGGGAGGCCAGGCGGCACTGCAAAAAGATCGTGTTTGTCCACTTCTACGACGAGATTTTTCCCAATCTCCCGGGCTGGGTGGACGAATTTGCGGAAAAATATGAGAAATACATCCATCTCCCCTTCACGATCTGGTCCCATCCCAAGATGGTGGAGCTGGAGATGCTGAAAAAGCTGAAACGGGTGGGACTGACCGAGGTCATCATGGGGATTCAATCGGGCTCGGAGCGGGTGCGCCGGGAGGTGTTTCACCGGTATGAGACCCAGGAGGACATTTTGAGGGCCATCTCCGCCATCCAGGAGGCGGGGGTGTTCTGGGGCAGCTTTGACCTGATGCTCCAGCATCCCTTTGAGACCATAGAGGATTTGAAGGAGTCCTACCGTCTGGTCCAGAAGTTTCCGGGGCGGTATGAGCTCCAGCTCCACGGTCTCAATTTTCTCCCGGGCACCGACATTGTACACATGGCCATTCAGCAGGGGTACTACACCCCGGCGGAGCTGGACCGGATCATGTACGCCCCTATGGAGGAGCAGTTTGGGGCCTATTGGAAGCGGGAGGTGTCCCAGGAGAGCCAGTTGTGGTATGAGATGATCTACTGCTGGCAGTTTGCCTGCTTCCGGAGCCGGTTGCGCCGGTGGGAGAGCTGCCCGGAGAGCCACGCCCGGGAAATCCATGGGGCGTACCGGCAGGCGGAGCGCCTGGCCCGGCTCCGGTATATTTGGAAAAAAGGAAACGTGGTGTTCCGGCGGATTGTGATGGAGCGCCCCGGACGCCGTACATAGGGAATAAAAAAATCCTGTCCCATTGCGTTATGGGACAGGATTTTTTAATGGTGCAGCCGCTTTACGGGGTGACGGCCCACACCCGGGCGGGCAGGCCGGTGGCCCCCTTGATGTTGGGGTAGGACACCAGGATCACCGCCCCGGCGGGGGCCACCTGGTCCAGATTGCACAGCAGCTCCACCTGGAGCTTGCCGCTGGAGAGCACGTACCGCTCGCAGGCCAGGTCTCCCGCTTCGGCGGCCAGCTTGGAGGCGTCGGTGTCAATGGTCTCATGGCCGTTGGCGGCGGCGGAGCGGGTCTCATAGATGTACCTCAGCGCCTCCATGGACCAGCCGGGGGTGTGCTCGCCTCCCTCAGCGTCGAAGTTGGACAGGGCGTCCATGCTGGGCCAGCGCTTGCCCCAGTCGGTGCGCAGAGCCACGAAGGCCCCGTCGGGGATGGGGCCGTACTTGGCCTCATAGTCCAGAATGTCCTGGACGGTGACGGCGTAGTGCACGTCCTCCTTCACCTTCTCGCTCACGTCCACCACGCACAGGGGGTAGACCAGCTGCCGGGCCCCGTAGGCCTCGGACAGCAGGCCGCCCTTGAGGAAGTGGCCGGGGAAGTCGATGTGGGTGCCGAACTGACCGGGAAACTTGAAGGTCTGAATCAGGCAGTCCAGCATGGGGTTGCCCCAGTCGTACACCATTTTGGACAGCTCCACCGACCCGTCCGGGATGCCCGACCAGTAGGGGCTGTCGTTGTCCAGGGGGTGGGAGAGCTCCACCCACTTGTACTCTCTCGCCTGTTCCAGTGCGGTCCAAAGTTCGTACATAATCGCTGCCTCCTCCGCCATGCAGTGCATGGAAATTTGATAGCTTATTGTACCACGGCAGGGGAGGACCTGTCCAGAAAAAGCGCCGGGGCGGTCTTCTAATTAAACAGAGATGTGGACCGTGTAAGCGGAGTGTATGCGGACTCTCTGGGGTATGACGCTTTGTGGAATTGAGCGGCACCTTTTTCTGTGCAGAGAACGAGCGAAAGGAGTTCCACAGGAACATTTTTTACTGCCATCTGAGAAAAAGGAGAAGTCATACCGTGGCAAACAAGCTCAAAGAGATGGGAATCAACTCTGTGGACCTATTTTCCCGATATATGTTTAGATAACACGATTGTCCCGGGAATTGTGCGGCAGAGGGCAAAAAAATCTTTGCGCTCTGCCAAAGCGCGGGAAACAAAAGGCCGGAGGAGGGGGGCGCATTGATGCTGTTCCACCAGAGAAGGACACGGAAAATTCACGAATTTTTCATTCTTGGACTGGGAATTCATGTTGCCATCCCGTCTGGAATATCGTA
>CASFKT010000129.1 GCA_949295195.1 uncultured bacterium
CAGCGTAAGACGAGGCGATATTTTTTACGCCGACCTCAGCCCGGTGGTGGGCAGTGAGCAGGGGGGCGTGCGGCCGGTGCTCATCGTGCAGAATGACACAGGAAACCGGCACAGTCCCACCGTCATCGCGGCGGCCATCACCTCCCAGACCGGAAAGGCCCGGCTTCCCACCCATATCTCCCTCTCGGCCCTGAGCTGCGGGCTGCCCAAGGACTCCATCATCCTTCTGGAGCAGATCCGCACCCTGGATAAGCGCCGCCTGCGGGAGCACATGGGCAAGCTGGACGATGCGGTCATGAAAAAAGTCGACAACGCCATCGCGGTCAGCTTTGGCCTCCACCCGGAGACCATGGTGTGACATAAGCCATGTTTGAAACATGTCAATATACCCAAACGGCGGGTCTTTTTCCGCCATACTGCGTTGATTTTCCTTGCAATACACAAAGTATTGCTGCGTCAAACCGCCTTGTCTGGCGAAAAAATCCCTCGCCGTTGGGTACATTTCCATTTTCAAACAGGGCCTGGGCGGCCGCCTCTTTTGGGGCGGTTTACATAACGATAAAGGGGCGCGGCCCGAAGGAGTACAGAGGATGAAACAAACACATAACTGGAAGATCCGCGTGGGGGCCTTCTGCCTGACCGCCCTGTGCCTGGGCACCGGGGTGGCCCTGGCGGCAGGGGCGGGGAGCGAGAGCGACCCCCTGGTGACCCTGAGCTATCTCAACGAGACGGTGCTCCCCAAACTGAAGCAGGACGTGGAGGCCAGCGCCGAGACCCGCCAGGCGGAGCTCACCACTCAGTTCAATCAGATTGCCGCCCAGGGCGGAGGGGGGACCAGCGCCTCCTACACGGTGGTCACCCTCAACGCCGGACAGAGGATGGACCTGGACCTGGGGGCCGAGGTGATGCTCCGGGTGGGCAGCGCCGCCGCGGGGGCGGCTGAGAATCCGGCCCTGGTGGACGTGACCACCGGCGGGAACCTGAACAGCGGCGAGGGGCTGGTGCAGAACCACCTGTACATGGCTACCATGACCGACCACTACATCACCGCCGGGGGCAGCACGGTAAAGGTGCTGGTCCGGGGCGGATACAGCCTTTCATAACAAAATCAAATAAAAATACGGCTCGGACCCAAAAGGTCCGAGCCGTATTTTTATGTTTCATCCCGGGTGGGAAGGCGATAGCCGATCCCTTTGAGCTCCAGGACAAAGACGGTGGAGTGGAACAGGACGATGACCACCCAGCCCAGGCCGGTGGCCAGGGCCACCGCGTTCAGGCCCAGCAGGCCCACCAGGGCGTAAGTCCCGATGACCCGGACAGCGATCTGGAGGGTGGTGCCGATGAAGGTGACGTTCATCCGGCCGATGCCCCGGTAGTGGCCCACATAGGAGTGTCCGATGAAGGACAGGAAGTAGAAGGGGCCCATCCAGAGCAGATACGAGGCGCCCAGGGCGATGCTCTCCCCGTCCCCGTCCAGGAAGGGGGTCACCAGGGCGTGCCCTCCAAAGGTCAGCAGGAGGGAGAACACCACGCCGATCCCCACCACCATGGCGGCTCCATTCCGGAAGCCGTCCAGGGCCCGGCGATGCTTTTTTGCCCCCTGGTTCTGGGCCACAAAGATGGCGATGGCCTCGCAGCCGCTGATGCCGAAGGCCTGGCTGAAGTTCTCCACGCGGGTGGTGGCCGTGAAGGCGGAGATGGCGGCGGTGCTGATGCCGTTGACGGCGCTCTGGACGATGAGCTTGCCCAGATAGAGGCTGGACTGTTGGAGGGCGGCCACCGCGCCATAGCTGGCGGTGAGGCGCATCAGCGTGGGGTCCATGCGCATATCGGAGCGCTGGATCATCAGGAAGGGCTGTTTTTTCCGGATATACACCAGGCACAGCAGGGCGGAGAGGAGCTGGGCGCTGGAGGTGGCCAGGGCGGTCCCCTGGATGCCCAGTCCCAGCTGGGCCACCAGCACCCAGGCCGCCCCCAGGTTGTACCCCAGGGAGATAAGCAGGAAGAACAGGGCCGCCTGGGTGTTGCCGATGGCCCGCAGAGTGGCGGCCAGGTAGTTATAGGCGAAGGTAAAGACCATCCCCACCAGGATGATCCGCAGGTAGTCGGTGACATAGCCCATCAGCTCCGGGGGCGTCTGAATCAGGATCAGCAGGGGATCGAGAAGCAGCAGAGTGAGGGCCACCGCCGCCAGCACGGTCCCTCCGATGAGCACGCCGGAGACAAAGAGCTGCTGGCGCAGGCGGGGGAAGTTCTCCTCCCCGAAAAAACGGGCCACCAGCACGGAGGAGCCCATACAGGCTCCGGTGATCACATAGATAAACAGGTTCATCACACTCTCCGCCACCCCCAGGGCGGCGAAGGCGTCCCCGCCGATGTAGTAGGTGACCACCAGAGAGTTGATGATGTTGTACAGCTGCTGGAGCACGTTGGCCGCCAGCAGGGGGAGGCACAGCCGGATCAGCTGTCCGGTGATGGGGCCGGAGGTGAGATGGACATGTTTGGACACAGGCAGGACCTCCTCGGGATTGAGCTCCGGAAGCGGGAAAAAACGACCGGATGCTACTATCATACCCGAAAATGCAGCATTTGTAAAATGCATGATCCGGCGGTTTCTCATAAACAAAAAGGAATAGGTGGCCCGGGACAGAAATCCGGGTCCCCGACAGGAAACAGCCGAATCTGACGGAAGGCCTGTCCTATAATGAGTCCATCCAGAATTTGGGCGCCCTCCGGCTGGAGAGGCGCTGGAAGGGAGAGCGCGTATGTCCGTGACCTGTATGGAGGAAAACCGCTGCCTCATCGCGTCCCTGTCCGGGGAGCTGGACCACCACCGGGCCCGGGAGGTGATGGAGGAGCTGGACCGGCAGATCGACGCCGCCCTGCCCCGGAAGCTGACCCTGGACCTGGCCGGCCTGACCTTTACCGACAGCTCCGGTATCGCCGTGGTGCTGCGCACCTTCCGGCGGATGCGGCAGCTCCAGGGGAGCATGGCGGTGGTCAACGCCCCGGAGCAGGCCAGACGGGTGTTTCAGGCCGCCGGCCTGGACAAGCTGGTCCCGTTTGAGCCGGATGTCAAGTAAAATGCTTGCTGTACACTCGGCGCACCTGCGCTGCGATGAAACTGTGCCCCAGACAAGGAGGTTTTACATATGAACGCGGAAAATTATGTCACCCTGGAGTTTCCCAGCCGCTCCGCCAACGAGGGGTTCGCCCGGGCTGCGGCGGCCTGCTTCGCCGCCCAGCTGGACCCCACCCTGGAGGAGATCAACGACATCAAGACCGCCGTCAGCGAGGCGGTGACCAACGCCATTGTCCACGCCTATCCCGACCGCATCGGCCGGGTGGTGATGAAGCTGCGCCGGCGGGAGAACCAGGTGCTGGAGATCGTGGTGCGGGACTGGGGGGTGGGCATCGCCGACGTGGAGCAGGCCCGCACCCCCCTGTTTACTACCGGCAGCGAGGAGCGCTCCGGCATGGGCTTCACCATTATGGAGAGCTTCATGGACTCCCTGAAGGTGCGCTCCGCCCCGGGAAAGGGGACCACGGTGACCATGCGGCGGCAGATCGCCCGCCGGGTGTCGGGATGAATGGGACGCCCACCGCCCCGGAGCTGCTGGAGGCCGCCAGGAACGGGGACAACCGGGCCTGTGAGCAGGTGCTGGAGGAGAACAACGGCCTCATCTGGTCCGTGGTGCGCCGGTACTACGGTCGGGGGGTGGAGCCGGACGACCTGTACCAGCTGGGCTGCCTGGGGTTTTTAAAGGCGGTGCGGGGCTTTGACCCCGCCTTCGGCACCCAGTTCTCCACCTATGCGGTGCCCAAGATCGCCGGGGAGATCCGCCGCTTTCTCCGGGACGACGGGGCGGTGAAAGTGAGCCGGGGGCTGAAGGAGCGGAGCATCTCCCTCCGGGGGGTCCGGGCCCGGCTGTGCGGGGAGCTGGGGCGGGAGCCCGCTCTGTCCGAGCTGGCGGAGGCCACCGGCCTGACGCCGGAGGAGATCGCCGCGGCGGAGACCGCCGCCGAGCCGGTGATCTCCCTCCAGACGGAGACGGGGGAGGGAGGCTTGACCTTGGAGGGGATGCTCACCAGCGGCGGCATGGAGGAGGGACTTATTGAGCGGCTGTCCCTGCGCTCTGCCCTGGAGGAACTGCCGGAGCGGGAGCGCCAGGTGCTGCTGCTGCGGTACTACAAAGGGCTGACACAGACCAAGTCGGCCAAGGTGCTGGGGGTGTCCCAGGTGCAGGTCTCCCGGCTGGAGCGGCGGGCGGTGGACCGGCTGCGGCAGATGCTGGACCCGCCGGAATAAAAAACTTCATGCGCTTTGGCGCACCGGGATCAGAGACAGGAGCAGCGGGCATCTTAAAGTTTTTTGCATAGAAAAAACCGCCTCCCCTTGGCGGAGGGGAGGCGGTAAACCGGGCGTGGAGGACTTGAATACGGTCAGGAGAGAGAGGACCGTGATCAGCACGCCGCAGGAGAGAATGGCGCCCGGGACAAACCTCAAATCTGTCCAGGACCCGTAAGAAATCCTCTTTATGGTTCCTATTATAACAGCGGAAAGATTAAACAGGTATAAATGAAGGAGAGGGAAACGCTAAAGTAACGTTAAGAATTCGGGAGCGGGGACACTGCGGTCAGTGATCCCGCTCCTCGGTCATCTCCTGGCGGTCGGGGGGAGGGAGGGGCTCGTCATGCTCCACCGGGTCGAAGTAGTCCCGGTCGGTGAGGGTGGGCCTGCGGTGCCGGAAAATGTCGATGATCAGGGGGTAGAGGACAATGGCCACCAGCCCCCCGGAAAAGCCGTTGTTGTAGAGGTTCATTCCAGCCACCGGCGTGCCGGTATAGAGCACCACCGAGGAGTGGAGAAAACCGGCCAGCACCCCAAAGGGCCAGCCGAAGTAGCCCGAGATGGGGGCCAGGGTGGTGCAGAACAGACAGGCCAGCTGAACGGCGGAGTCGCTCAGGGACCAGTGCATCACCACACCCCCCAGAAAGACCCCGGCCATCACAGGGATGATGTTCCGGGCGTGCTTGCCGAAGGCGGAAAAGCCCATGATGGTGAGGATGCCCCCCACCGTGGGGCCGTTCAAGTCGCCGCCTCCGCCCAGGATAAAGGCGATGCCGATGAGGCCGTTGATCCCCATGTTGATCAGCACCGGGCCGGCGCCGAACATGCGCAGATAGTCGCTGGGGGCCCGCCCGCTGGTGAGCAGCAGGCGGCGGTATCCGGCCCAGGAGGCCCAGGCCGG
>CASFKT010000130.1 GCA_949295195.1 uncultured bacterium
TAAGAACCGCCGGTACCTGATACAGGGCGCAAAACTGCTGAATCCAGCCCCGCAGCCGCTCGGCGGACTCCGGGCTATTCTCGCATACGGCAATTCTCATCGTCTTTTCCTCCGCCCGTTTCCTCCCCACTTTGGATCGAACGTATCATATCAAATTCCATGGAGCCCCCGCAACGAAACCGACCTGAACGCCTCTTATTTGGGGCAAACGACACTCCCCTCCCCTTCGGTTCCGGCCGGGCCCGTGAAAACAAAAAAACGTGCCGCGGAACCTCAGCGGTTCCGCGGCATGAAAAATTCCGTTACTTTCCCGCCGCGCAGCGGCGGAAAAGTCCTCGCTGCGCTCGCCGAACGCCTTGCCATGCAAGGCGTTCGGGGCATTCGATCCCACTCGAGGCGGGCTGCCGCCCCCTCGAGCTCCCCCGCCACAACTCGGACTGATTCATCTTAAGCAGAGGTTTTTTGACAAACTGAACGTGCCGCGGAACCTCAGCGGTTCCGCGGCACATTTTGCGTACCTAACGTCTGTGCGTTATTTATTTGGTCACGTCGTCGCCCATGCGCTTCATGACCACCAGGAAGCCCAGCAGCAGCACCAGTCCAAAGGGCAGGGCCAGGATACCCGGCGCGCCGAAATGGACCAGCAATCCAGCCACCACATAGGACACAAAAGCGATGGCGGCGCACACAATAGCATAGGGGAGCTGGGTGGACACATGGTTCACATGGTCGCACTGGGCCCCGGCCGAGGCCATGATGGTGGTGTCGGAGATGGGGGAGCAGTGGTCCCCGCACACGGCGCCCGCCATGCTGGCGGAGATGCAGATGATGCCCAGGGGGTTGTCCAGGGGGAAGATGGCCATGGTAATGGGGATCAGGATGCCGAAGGTGCCCCAGGAGGTGCCGGTGGCAAAGGCCAGCAGGCACCCGATGGCGAACACGATGGCGGGCAGGAAGAACTGCACGCTCCGGGCATAGGTGTTCACAAAATACTCCACAAAGGGGGTGGCCCCCAGGGAGTCGGTCATGGCCTTCAGGGACCAGGCAAAGGTGAGGATCATGATGGCGGGCACCATGGCCTTGAAGCCCTCGGGGATGCACTCCATCATCTGCTTGAAGGTCATGGCCTTCCGCACCCAGTAGAAAATCAGGGCGAACAGCAGTCCGAAGGAGGAGCCCAGCATCAGGCCGATGGAGGCGTCCGAGCTGGAGAAAGCCCCGGGGATGTTCAGGTAGTTCTCGCTGGCGGCGTCAAAGAAGGAGCCGGAGTAGAGCATGCCGGTGACGCAGGCCACGATCAGCACCACGATGGGCAGCACCAGGTCGGCCACCGCACCCTTGGTGTCGTCCGGATCGTCCTCCATGAGGCCGGCGTAGGGGTTGGAACCGGAGAACAGGTCCCCGGTCTTGATGGCGTTGCGCTCAAACTTCAGCATGGGGCCGAACTCCACCTTCATCAGCACCATGGCGATCATCATGGCGATGGTGAACAGGGCATAGAAGTTATAGGGGATGGCCCGGATGAACACCGCCAGTCCCTGGCCGTCGGGCACATAGCTGGACACGGCGGCCGCCCAGGAGCTGATGGGGGCGATGATGCACACCGGGGCGGCGGTGGCGTCGATCACATAGGCCAGCTTCACCCGGGAGACCCGGTGCTTGTCGGTAATGGGCCGCATCACGGAGCCCACGGTGAGGCAGTTGAAGTAGTCGTCAATAAAGATCAGCACGCCCAGCACGATGGCGGCCATCTGGGCCCCCACCCGGCTTTTGATGTTCTTCGCCGCCCAGCGGCCGAAGGCGGCGGAGCCCCCCGCCTTGTTCATCAGGCACACCATGGCCCCCAGAATGACCAGGAACACCAGGATACCCACGTTGTAGGAGTCGGACAGCACGGAGACGATGCCGTCCTCAAACACGTGGAGGACGGTCCCCTCAAACTGAAAACCGGAGTACAGCATTCCGCCCACCAGGATTCCGATGAACAGGGAGGAGTACACCTCTTTTGTGATCAGGGCCAGTCCAATGGCCACCACCGGGGGCAGCAGGGCCCAGGGGGTGGCGTAAAAGGGGCTGACGTACTCAGCCGCCTCCTCCCCCGCGGCAAAGGCCCCGGTGGTCATGGCCATGACCACCAGCACCAGCACCGCCAGCAGGGGCAGCCAGGTTCTCGTTCTTCTCATTTCTTGTTTCCCTCCATTTGACTCTTTCCGGGCCCGCACGGCCCAAATTCGCGCAAACAAAAAGCCATGAACGCGGAACGCGCCCATGGCAAGCCAAACACCCTCCCCGCTCCGGCATGCTCCGGCGGGGAAAGCCTCTGGATAGCGCTCCACAAATCTGTGACAGTCCGCGGGATCTTCTCCCAGCGGCCCAGGGCCCCCGTCCAGGCAGACAAGGGTGCCCTTCGGCGGTCCGCCCTCTCCCGGAGGACGGCTGCCTGGCCTTGTCCCCCGGTACGCATGCGCACCGCGCCTCTATCCTGTATTTTTGCTGAATGTCTTTGTATCCTACCACGCTATCCCAGAAATGTCAAGCGCTTTCCCCAAAACACGACACGTTTGGGGGAAGAAGTGTCAAAAAAGATGTTCTCACGGGGGACATCTTTTTTGAAGAGTCACCGCGTGCGCCGCAGGCGCACCATTTCAATCGAGTCCGGCAAAGCCGGACACCGCAATTCTGCATTCTGCATTTTTCACTCTGCATTCGCCCCTCACCACTGGTCCATCATAAAAAAGGTGAAGGTCCCCGTGGCCACCAGCTTTCCCTCCGCGTTGGACAGCTCCACCTGGATCACCGACAGGGTGTGTCCCTCCTTCTTGGGGGTGGCCACGCAGGTGATATAGGGCCCCTCCGCCGGGCGGAGAAACTCCATGGACTGACTGGCGGTGACGCAGCTGCGCCCCCGGGCGCAGGCGCAGTTCCCGCCCACCGTGTCCGCCAGGGCGGCCAGCGCCCCCCCGTGGACCTTCCCGTGGGGATTCAGGCTGTCCCGGGTCACTTGCAGGAACCCCTCCGCCCGGCCGGGCTCAATTTTTGTCACAAAAATCCCGTTGGCGGTGGAAAACTGGTGGGGCCGGTTGGAGCGGCACTCCAGGGGCTTCAGATTCACCGGCGTAGACTCATCCATACTTGTCTCTGCTCCTCTCTCTCTTTTTGCTTGCCGTTTAGTGTACCATAAAACCGCCCCGCCAGCAACCCCGGACCCTCCGCCCCCGATGCGCATAGAATGTGGGGAATCCACACCCGTATCGGGAGGTAATCTGTCATGGAAACCAGTCAGCTCGACCCCAAGCTCTCCCTCCAGCCCTTTGACCCGGAGGTCTTTCAGCGGGTCTGGAACCGGGTGATGCCCGACCAGACACGCAGCCCCATCGCCATGGACGCCCCGTCCCAGCCCGCCGTCCCGGCCCTCTCCCCCGCCCCGGAGCAGCCTCCGGAGACGGCCCCCCAAGTCCCTCTCACCTGCCTGGGGGAGGGTTCCCGGCCTTACACCCAGGACATCCGGGACATGATGGACCAGACCCGGGGCTTTCTCCGCTCCCTCCAGGCCCTGTCCCGCCGGTCCGGCAGCCGGGCGGCTCGGGTCCTGTCGGGGATCGCCGGCGACCTGCGCCGGGAGGAGCGCCGCCTGTCCACCGCCCACTTCCTCATCACCGGGGAGCGGTACAGCCCCAGTCAGGCCGGAGCCGCCCCCTCCGGCCCCCTGCCCCTGGCCCTGCGCACCCTCTTTCAGCAGTTCCACCAGCGCGCCGCCCAGGCCCGGGCCGCCGCCCAGGGGATGGGGGACCCCTGCCTCCAGCAGCTGTTTCAGGACCTGGGGGAGGATGCGGAGTTCTACGCCCAGCGCCTGCGCGCCCTTCTGGAGGAGATACCGTAAGGCCAGCTTGTCAAAAACCTCTGTTGAGCAGAATTCGCCCCAGTTTGGGCGGGGGAGCTCGAGGGGCGGCAGCCCGCCTCGAGTGGGATCGAATGTCCTGAATGCCTTGCGCAGCAAGGCGTTCAGCGAGCGCAGCGAGGACTTTTCCGCCGCTGTGCGGCGGGAAAGTAACGGCATTTTTTGCAAGGTTTCGCTGTTCATTTCCGGCTGTTTGTGGTACAGTGGAGAACAGATACCATGCAAGAAAGAAGGTCTGCTCCATGCCCGAACTGCTGGAATTCCGATACCCCTCCGCCCGCTCCGGGCACACCATCTACGCCCAGGAGCTCCGCCCGGACACGCCGCCCCGGGCGGTCATTCAGATCGTCCACGGGGTGGCGGAGCACATGGGGCGGTATGAGGAGGTGTCCCGGTTTCTCGCCGCCCACGGCTTCCTGGTGTGCGGCGAGGACCACCTGGGCCACGGAAAGACGGTGGAGGACGGCTCTTACGGCTTCTTCGCCCCCAAGGGCGGCTGGGATTTGGTGGTCCGGGACGTCCGCCGCCTGCGGGAGCTGGAGGGGGAGAAATACCCCGCCCTGCCCTACTTCCTTCTGGGCCACTCCATGGGCTCCTTCCTGACCCGCACCTACCTGATCCAGTACCCGGGCACCCTGGACGGGGTGATTCTCTCTGGCACCGGCCAGGAGCCCGCTCCCCTGGTGGCCCTGGGCAGGGCCCTGGCCTCCCTGGAGTGCCGCCGCCTGGGCAGCCAAGGGGTGAGCCCCCTGGTGGACTCCCTCTCCCTGGGGGCCTACAACCGCCGCTTCCGCCCCAACCGCACCGGCGCCGACTGGATCTCCAGCGATCCGGCGGCGGTGGACGCCTATCTGGCCGACCCCCTCTGCCGCCATAAGCCCACCGTGTCCATGTTCCGGGACATGATGGGGGGGCTGCAGTTCATCGCCAAGCCGGACAACCTGCGGAACATGAGGGCGGACACCCCGGTGCTCTTTCTCTCCGGGGACCGGGACCCGGTGGGCGGCATGGGCAGGGGGGTGCGGAAGGTCCGGCAGATGTTCCTGGACGCGGGCTGCACCGACGTGACCCTGAAGCTCTACCCCGGCGGCCGGCACGAGATGTTCCACGAGGTCAGCCAGCAGGAGGTCTTTGAGGACCTGCTGGCCTGGCTGGAGGACAAGCTGCCCTCTTGACGCTCCTCCCCATTTTGGCTACAATGTTTCCGAAGCAATTAAGGAGGGGTTTTTTGTGACCTATCAGGAAGTTCTGGCCGCCGCACGCACCTGCAGCGGCCCCAGCTGCAAGGCCTGCCCGGTGTGCAACGGGCGCGCCTGCGGCAGCACCTGCCCGGTGTGCAACGGGCGCGCCTGCGGCAGCACCATGCCCGGCCCGGGCGCCAAGGGCACCGGCACCGTGGCCATCCGCAACTATGAGGCCTGGCAGAACATTGATTTGAACATGGACACCATCTGCGAGAACAAGCCGGTGGACACCACGTTCCGGTTCTTCGGCGAGACCTACGCCCTGCCCGTGTTTGCCGGTCCCGTGGGGGCGGTGAATCTCCACTACGGGGACAAGTACAACGATCTGGAGTACAACAACATCCTGGTCCCCGCCTGCGTCCAGGCAGGCATCGCCGCCTTCACCGGCGACGGCACCAACCCGGATGTGTTCACCGCCGCCTCCGCCGCCATCGGGGCCGCGGGCGGCAAGGGCATCCCCACCGTGAAGCCCTGGGAC
>CASFKT010000131.1 GCA_949295195.1 uncultured bacterium
GCCAGCGCCAATCCCGACCTGCGGACGGTGCGCCCTCCGGCAAAAACCCAGGGGCCGAAGGCACCGGAGAGTGTGTCGCTGGACTTGGAGGCCCTGGTGGAGCAGCTCCGCAAGTCGCCGGAACTGGCCAACACCCTGGCCGCGCTGCTGGCGGCGGCCCCATCCGAAAAATAGGTCGGAAAAATCGTTTTAGCAAAATGTCGATTTTCATTAGCAAAATCGGAAAAAGTGTTCGAAGCCAATTAGCAGGAATACAGCGGGAAATGTATAAAATCGTTCCGGCGGAGCGGCAAGACTGCCCAAAGGAAATGATAACAAAAACCGCTGTAAACCATCAAAAAACGGCTTACAGCGGTCATTTTGGCACCCCCGGCGAGACTCGAACTCACTACATTCCGCTTAGGAGGCGGACCCTCTATCCCGGTGAGGTACGGGGGCATATACAGAAAATATTCAATTTTGCAGGGCTCTGGGGTTCGAACGGTTCGATTGTTAGGAGGCGGTCGCTCTATACAACTGAGCTACGGGGGCATATGGGTATCCGGCCTATGCTATGGTGCAGGCGGATGGGTACCGTATCATTTTATCCGGTTCCGGGCGGTCTGTCAACGGTGGAAATTGCAGAATCAGGCCGGGCGGCGTGAGTGCCGCCCGGCCCGAGGTGCGGTTCCCACCCGCTTCAAAGAATGGGGAGCGGGCATGAGCCGGGTCACTTGTACCGCACTGCGGTTCCGTAGGCGATGACCTCGGCGGCCCCCTGCATCACCGAGGCCGAGCCGTAGCGGACGTTGATGACCGCATCCGCCCCCAGGGTCTCCGCCTCGTCTACCATGCGCTTGGTGGCGATCTGCCGGGCCTCGATGAGCATCTCGGTGTAGCCGGTGATCTCACCGCCCACCAGAGTCTTCATCCCGGCCATAAAATCCTTGCCGAAGTTCTTGGACTGGACCACCGTGCCCTTTACCAGACCCAGGGCCTCGATCTCTTTTCCGGGGACGTACTCAATATTTAGCAGCAGCATCGAATTCTCCTCCTTCAATTTCTTGGAAGCGCTGTTTCAAGGTGGGCCAGATAAAGAGGACCGGAACGCCGATGACCAGGGTCAGGATTCCCAAGACGGCCTGAAGCCACGGAAATTCCGGGACCAGGGAGATGCTCCACAGCAGGACAATCACCCCGGCGAGGCGCAGGGCGGCAAACAGCAGCACCCCCTGGACAGCCTCCCGCTTTTGGCGGCGGCGTCTTTGTTCAATATCGCTTGGCATCCTCTTCCTCCCCTCCGCTGATCTCATGCAGGCGCTGGATGGTGGCGGCAATCACGCCGCCGATCACCGCCGCTCCCGCCAGGACATAGAGGGCCATAAAGCCCAGGGCAAAGGCGCTGGCGCCTCCCATGGTCAGAAAGGCCAGCAGTATGCTGCCCACGATCAGGAATACCACCGCGATCACGCAGACAGCCACAAACACCGGCGTGATCCGGCTGGGACGCTTGGGATCAGTACTGTTTGGCATCGTCCGCCTCTCCTTTCTCAATCTCCCGGAACCGCTGGGCCACGGCCAGCAGCACCCCCAGGATGACCACCCCGGGGATGGCCACCAGGACCGCCACCAGAGGCATGGGGACCGGGTCCTCCTCCAGGGCGAAGCCGTAGAGCATCAGGGCGATGAGCCCAGCCATGAGCAGCACCGTCAGGACGGTGACCACCGCCGGAGCCACATAGCGCACCCGCTTGGTGTCCTCCCGCTGGCGGTTGAGGAAGGTGGTGCCCTCCCGCTCCATGGCCTCCATCTGGGAGAGCAGGGCGTCGGTCTCCAGATCGTCCAGCTGCTGTTCCCGGTCCTTCAGGGTGCGGCACAGCTCCATGGAGTGCTCCAGGTTCCGCCGCTCCCGCTCCAGGCTGATGAGGTGGCGGCGCATGCCGTCCCCCACGGTGTGGGCCCCGGACTGCATCTGCCGGATCTCCTCAATGGGAACCCCCAGCTTCCGCAGGAGCTTGATCTGCTTGAGCTGCTCCACCTCCCGGGGGCCGTACTCCCGGTAGCCGTTCTGACTGTTCCGGTGGGGTTTTAAGAGCCCCTGATCCTCGTAAAACCGAATGTTCTTCTTGGTGATGCCCACCTGGGCCTCCACTTCGTTGATCTTCACCGAGGTATCCTCCTCTTGTGGATAGGATAGACCTTCCACCTGGGGGAAAGTCAAGTGATTTCCGGGATTTTTTGTCCTGGAAGCCGCAGAGCGGCATAGACCCGGCGGGCCAGCAGGACCAGGCCCACCGCCCAGGCCAGGGCCACCAGCTCCACCCCCGCGATGGGCAGCCAGGCGGAGGTCAAAATGGCACAGGCATCCACCCCCGCGTGGAGCAGGATGGCCAGCACAAGCCCCCTCCACGACCGGTTCCGCACCGCCGCGTACACCAGCACCGACAGGGACAAGTGGATGGCGATGGCCACCACCCGCTCAAAGCCGCTCCACAGATACATCCCCGCCGGGGCGGTGACCAGGGGGACCAGGGTCGCGATTTGAGCGTCGGACAGGGGGCCCGTGCCCATCAGGGCCTCCACCCCCGCCAGTCCGTCCTGGTTCAGGGCCATGGAGACCAGCAGGTTGTTGAGCATCATGCTCCCCGCCAGCAGGGCGGCCTCGATGCCGCCGTGGCCCGCTCCGTACATGAGGGCGTCCTCCGGCCCACGGCTCCAGCGTCTGGTCAGGCGGAAGGCGGCCCAGCGGCCGCACTCCTCAAAGATCCCGGCCATGGCCCCGCCGAACAGGGCGTACAGCCACAGGTTTCCCGTGATGGTGTCCCCTATGGGGCCGTACAGAACCGCCCGGTTGATGCTCCCCTCCAGGGTCAGGGCAAACAGGGGAAAGATCACGCAGCCCAGCAGAAAGAACCGCCAGCGGCCCCCGCATCTTCTCCAGAACACCAGCCCCAGACCCAGGGGACACACCACCGTAAACAGGCCCACCAGGGCCATGACGGCCATGGCGGCAAAGGACACATTCCAGCTTTCCGGCATTTCGCCTCACTCCTTTCGGAGAGGAGCATACTCCGTCCAGAAGGCGGAAGGTCAAGAAAAAGTTTTGGATCTTCAACCTTCCCCCAGGGGAAAGGTTATGATTTTGTAAAAAAGCACCCGCAGCGGCTGCCGCAGGCGCTTTGATCCACTAATTGAATTTGTAGATTTTCCGCACCAGCCGGTAGAGGCGCACCGACAGCTTCCGCCCCTGGTAGCCGGGGAAGTTGGTGAAAGCGGACACCGCCCGGTACTTCATCTTGTGGTAGATCCCCGCGTCTACCGTGCGTAAATACTCCCACAGCTGGGTCTTTTTGCCCAGGGCCTCGGGGGTGTTGGCGATGGTGAGGAAGATGGAGGAGATGGCCATCATCATGGCCAGGTAGTTAAACATGTACCGGGCCAGCTTTTTGTGCTCCGCGGCCACCTTCCGCAGGTCGTGGGAGTCGATCATCTGGTAGGTGACCCGCAGCTGCTGGTCCACCCGGGTGACCATCACTTTCTCATTGACGCTCTGGTCCGCCCGGCCGATGAAATAGCGGTACAGGTCCACATCCAGATAGTACATGTTCTTCACCCAGGGCAGGGGCTGATAGACGAAGATGTTGTCCACATAGAAGGTGTGCTTGGGCAGCTCCAGGCCGCAGTCCCGCAGCAGCTGGGTGCGGTAGATCACCGAGTGCATGAGCAGGTACTGGGAGGGGCGGAACCGGCCGATCTGCTCCCAGCCGAACACCCGGTTCCGGGGGAACACGTTCCGGTAGTGCATCACCCGTTGGGTGTTGTCCTCCACATGCTCATACACGTAGTTGCAGATGAGCATGTCCACCGCCTTTTTGTCCCGGACGAACTGGCGCAGCTTGTCCAGGGCCTTGCGGAGGGAGGGCACGTCCACCCAGTCGTCGGAGTCCACCACCTTGTAGTAGATCCCCCGGGCGTTGCGGAGTCCCTGGTTGACACCCTCCCCGTGGCCGCCGTTGGGCTGGTGGATGGCCCGGACGATGTCCGGGTACTGTTCCGCGTACCGGTCGCAGATGGCGGGGGTGTCGTCCTTGGTGGAGCCGTCGTCCACCAGGATGATCTCAATATCGTCGCCCCCCTGGAGCAGGGTGTCCACACAGTGCTCCATATAGGCCGCCGAGTTGTAGCAGGGGACGGCAAAGGTAATCAATTTGTCCATACTCTTTTTCTCCGTTTTGATCTTTTGTTCCGGCTTAGGCCCTGTTTGAAAAAAGTCAATATGCCCAAACGGCGGTTCTTTTTCCGCCATACTGCGTTGATTTTCCCTGCAATACACAAAGTATTGCCGCGTCAAATCGCCTTGTCTGGCGAAAAAATCCCTCGCAGTCGGGCACATTTCCAATTTTCAAACAAGGCCTAGCCCTTTTTGCAGGGGCGGATATCATCCGCCCGCGTACCAAAGGGAAAGAGCCGGGCGGATAGTATCCGCCCGCGTACCAAAGGGAAAGAGCCGGGCGGATAGTATCCGCCCCTACAGGGTTTCTATCAACTGATCGGACAACTCCAATGCCCGGGCTACGATGGCATCCATGTTGTAGTACTTGTACTCGGCCAGGCGGCCCAGCAGGCGGAGGTTGGAGAAGCGGCCCGCCGCCTCCTGATATCGGGCATACAGGGCGTTGTTCTCCGGGTTGATGATGGCGTAGTAGGGGGTCTCCTCCGGGGCGCCGGTGTAGGAGCGGGAGTACTCCTTCACGATGGTGGTCACCCCCGGCTTCACCTGGCCGGTCATGTGCTTGAACTCGGTGATGCGGGTGTAGTTCTCGTCCACCGTGTAATTTACCGTGCCGTAGCCCTGAAAGTCGTCCTGGGGCAGGGTCTCGAACCGGAAGTCCAATGTGCGGTAGGGGAGGGGGCCGAACTGGAAGCCAAACAGCTCGTCCGCCTGTCCGGTATAGATCACCGGGCCGTCAAATTCCGCCCCGTCCACCCGGACGCGCTCCCCGGACAGGTCCAGCCGCTTCAGGGCATCTGTGCCCAGCTCCACGGTGATGTTGGGATGGTCCAGGAGCTTCTCAAAGAGGGGGGTGTACCCCTCCAGGGGCATGCCCTGATAGGCGTCCTGGAAATACCGGTCGTCCCGGGACAGGAACACGGGCACCCGGGCGGTGGTGTTGGGGTCGATCTCCTCGGGGGTCTGGCCCCACTGCTTCATGGTGTAGTGGACGAACACGTGCTCATACACACGTAGTCCGCCAGGGCGGCAATCTCTGGGTCGGCGTTCTGCCGCAGCTCCAGAATGGTGACCTTCCGCTCGGGGCCGTAGGCCTCCAGCAGCTTGTCCCCCAGCCGCCGCCCCTCCTCCAGGCCAAAGGCCGTCTCCAGGGAGGTGAGGTTGAAGGGGACCGGATAGGTCATCCGCCCGCCCGCCTTCTCGTCGGGGATGTTGGCAATGACCCGGTGCTGGTAGTCCCGCCACTGGGTGAAGCGGGAGAGGTAGTCGAACACCCGCTTGTTGTTGGTGTGGAAGATGTGGGGGCCGTACTGGTGGCGTTGCCGCCGATGTGGTCCCGGCGCTCCAGCACCAGCACCCGCAGGTTTCCCCGCTCCGCCAGCTCCCGGGCGGTGACCGCCCCGGCAAAGCCCGCGCCCACAACCAGAGCGTCAAATGTATGGTTCAAAAAAATCCCGCCTTTTTCTCTGTTGGGCCGGAGGTTCTCCGGCCATACACAACTAGTATACCATACTTTCTCCGGAAAGGAAATGAAATTGCCAGCTGGAAAAGATTAAAAAATCTTTTAGCCAGCGGCTTCAGGGGCCGAAGAACAATGGGACATGTCCGTCGGCTCCTTCCGGTGGGGCTGACCCGCGGCCTGTGGGCGGCGCATCACACAGCGGGGGCCTCGCCGGCCTCCCCAGAAAGCTCCCCGGCGGACGCATCCGGCTCCGGAAGAGTGACCTGGGCCTGGGCCCGGCCCTCCACCGTGAGGGTATAGCCGTCCAGAATGGAGGCCTCCTCCTGGCTGGCGGCGTGGGTGATGGTCACCTGATCCCCCACGTTGAGGATCACCGCGGTGGGGTTGTCCGCGGCGGACAGGGCGTAGAAGACCTCCTCACCATCCAGGCGGATGAAGTAGTAGGTGTTCCCCTCCAGCACCGCCGAGCGGATCTCCGCCACCGTGCCGGACGCCTCGGTCTGGGGCAGGTCCTCCGTCTCGGTGACGCCCCGGTCAGACAGCAGGCGGATATACTCCTGCTCACAGGCGGTGACCGTATCGGCGGTGGCCACAATGTCATACCGGGCCACGTTGACCATGGCATAGCTCTTCACCAGGTTGGCCTGGTCCTTCAGGGGGATGAAGTAGGTGGGCTCCCCGGAGATGTTCAGCAGCAGGGGGAAGGTAGCCTTATATCCCAGGTCCTGGACCACGCCCATGGCAGAGTCCATGGCGGCGTACTCGGTGGCGCCGGGGGCCTCATAGAAAGTGGTCTCCTTGGTGCGCTGGTTGCTCAGGAGGAAGCCCAGGTTGGACTGGTCTGCGTTGGCGGAGGTGACGCCGGTGTACATATACACGTCGTCGTTCATGGCGATATAGTTGGAGCCCTGGGTGGTAATGGTCACGTCCCGCTGGCCTAGGACGGAGTTGATAAAGCCGTTGATCAGGGTGCCGTGGTAGTCGTACTGCTGCATGATGAGTTCGGGGGTGTATACGTTGTCCACCCAGGTGGGGATGTCCTCCTTGGCGTAGTACTGGCTCTCCCCGGTGATGGCGTTGCACAGCACCGCCCCGTCGATGTCGGTGCCCCCGAACAACCCGATGGTCTTGACCACCCGGGGGGCGATCCACCAGGGGTTGCCCTCCTCGTCGATCTCAAACTGGGGGGCGTCGAACATCATGGTGGGGTACTGGAAGCGCAGGTGGCGCAGGATATTCCGGTTCAGGGGCTCAGAGAAGGAGTACTTCATCCCCTGTCCCTCAGGGAGACGGACCACCTGGGCCTCCTGGGTGACCATATCCACCACCACATAGGCGGGCAGACCCTCGCCCCGGTTGGTGAACCACTTGATTAGGTCGGCATAGGCGATGGGGGCCACCCGCACGGGCCGGCCCTGGTAGTTGATCTGGGTGGAGTCGTTGGAGTAGTCAAACTGGCTGACCATGTCGCTGAGGGTGCCCATCTGCCGGTCCCCCAGGTAATTGGCGGAGTCCTCGTCCAGAGTGGGGATCTCGTTGAAGGAGATCTGTCCGATTTCCTGGGCGAACTCCCCGTTCTCCACGGTGAGTAGGTCCCGGTAGGCCCCCGCCCGGAAGATGGGCAGGGAGACGATCTGGCCCACCACGATCACAACAACCATGGCGATGAGCAGGATGCCCACCGGCAGGCACTGCTGTTTGATAAAGGTGAGGTACTCCTTCAGCTGTCCCCGCTGGAAGGGCTTCTCGCCCTTTTTCCCCCGGAACCCAGAGGTCACCAGGGCGCACAGCAGGTAGATCATGCACAGCATGAACACAAAGCTGTAAAACTCCCCGGACTGGAGGTTGATGGCCGGGATGGCCACATAGAAGTAGACCGCC
>CASFKT010000132.1 GCA_949295195.1 uncultured bacterium
GCCCTGCAGAGTGGTCTGCGGGCGACGGGCGGGTGAGGACACCCGCCCCTACGGGGATTGTGGGCGAAAAACGGTGGGCGCACAATGTGCGCCCCTACACCGCGTTTACGAACGGCTCTATATACAAGAAGAGGGACAGGTCTGGGACCCGTCCCTTAAAACCAAGAGGCGAAGCGGAGCTTCGCAGAAAGTTCTTTTGCTTACTTTTCTTTCAAGAAAAGTAAGAGGCTCCGGCGGAAAGCCGGAGCCTCTTACTTGTGTGTGTGTTGTAAAGGAGAGGGAGAAATGGGAGATATGTATGATTACTGGGTACGATGATATAGTAACCGATAATTAAGGCAATTTCGTGACGGGCCTATGAACTTTTTGCAAACAGTTCCCGGCTTTGTGAACAGATTTTGTCCAACCGCCCAATTTACAGGCCTGTGAGATCAAAGGGAGGAGTGTACTCCTCCCTGGCGCTGGTGCGCTCCTGGCAGAAGCCGGGAAGCCCCAGGTTCTGCATGTAGGCAATGGCGCTCTCCATCTCTCCCCGGCGCAGGCGGCGGTTCAGCTCCGGGGTTCGGGACAGATCACCCCAGGGGGTATACTGGCTCATGAGAGAAAAGAGCACGGTCCCCCGGGGAAATTCCTCGGAAACCCAGTCCATGACCGCCTTGGCCTGGTTCACCTGACCGGGGAGAATCAGGTGGCGGATCACCGTTCCCCGGAGGAGCAGGCCGCTCTCGTCAAACCGGCAGGGCCCCGTCTGCCGGACCATCTCCCGAATGGCGGCCTGGGCCGCCTGGGGATAGTCCGGGGCGGCGGAGTACCGCCCCGCCGTCTCCGGGTCCAGGTACTTTAAATCGGGGAGGTAGACGGACACACGGCCCTCCAGAGCTCTTAGGGTCTCCACCCGGTCGTAGCCCCCGGAGTTCCACACCGCCGGCACCGGGAGGGGCTCCTCCAGCACCTGGCGCACCACATGGGCGTAGTGGGTGGGGTTGACAAAGTTGATATTGTGGGCCCCCTGGGCGACGAGCTTCAGGCAGATCTCTCGCAGGCGCTCCACCGTGACCGGCCTGCCGAAGTCCTGATGGCTGATCTTCTCATTCTGACAGAACACACACCCCAGGGAGCACCCGGAAAAGAAAATGGTCCCGGACCCACGGGTGCCGGAGATGGGGGGCTCCTCCCACATGTGGAGGGCGGCCCGGGCCGCAACCGGCGCGGCGGGCATGCGGCAATAGCCCTCGCCCGCCGTATCTGTGCGCAGGGCATCGCATTGCCGGGGACAGAGATTACAGAGCATTTTCTATCTCTCCTTTGTCAAATAAAATCAATCAGCCACCAGTAATACCCAATTCCCGCGCCGGCAATGGCCCCTAATCCTATTAAAATGAGTTCCACTTTATGGGTTTTCAGATACTGTTTCGCAGTCTCTATGATTTCTCTATCTTCCGCATCCATAATAATTCCCGCCTCTCAATTGTATTTACCATAGAAGTCCGGTCTTGGCTGGGCCGTACAATTCGCACCCGCAGAGGAGACCGGACATGGGACTCTGCCCCTTCATCCGCCCCAGTGTACGCACTGGGGTGCCTTCCATTTATCTAAGAGAAGGCTGGGCGGGCGGCCCGGTGTGCCGCCCCTACGGAATGGCATATAGGGCGCGTCCGGAAGGCCGCTTCCTACACGGGATGGAAACCTGCCCCCTCATCCGTCTGGCCTTCGGCCATTTCCTCCTGACAGGGGGAATCGGCCTACTCCTGGGGGAAGGCTTGCGGGCGGCCACATGGGGCCGCCCCTACGGGCAAATCGGAACATTTCGGGGCGGGCGGGTGAGG
Organism: uncultured bacterium; assembly: GCA_949295195.1. Taxonomy (GTDB): domain Bacteria; phylum Bacillota; class Clostridia; order Oscillospirales; family Oscillospiraceae; genus Lawsonibacter. The sequence goes on from CASFKT010000132.1 coordinate 1,827, forward strand.
ACACCCGTCCCTACGGCGTGAAATGGAGCGAGGGCGTTGGTTCGGCAAAGCCAGGCGTGGTTTCGGAGCCGCAACAGCGATAATTTTTGCATACCCAGGGCCCAGTGGCCCGGCGGGAATTCAGACACGCACTCAGATTTTGCGCGCCGGAAATGTTTTGCCCACCCCAAGGGATAACCCCCGTAAATGGGGTCCGGGGAAAGGCGACTATGAGCACGAAGTGCTCATCTGGAGCCGTCCCCGGCGATCCTTTGGTTTCTTTCCCATCGTTGGGAAAGAAACTCGCCCCGCAGGGCGAAATTCCCCTGCGTACAACAAATGCAGTCCGAAACCTGCCCCCTCATCCGGCCCCTTCGGGGCCACCTTTCCCTATCCCCTCTGTCGCTTCGCGACATCTCCCCTTGACAAGGGAAGTCGGCCCCCAGGGGGAAGGCTTAAAAAGAGGCGGCGAAATCCCCCCTAAGAAAAATACCCCAATTTCCCTTTGACGTACTCCGAAAAGGCCTGAAAGGCGTTGGGCACGGCGTACTCCCGGGCCAGGGCCTCCCGGTCCGCCCACACCCAGCCTTCCGGAAGGTCCAGCCCCTCCGCCCGGGCGGCATAGGCAGTCATGCGCCACTCAATGTGGGTAAAAATGTGCCTACCCGTCCCCACCAGCTCCAAATCCGCCGGAGACAGCCCCAGGGCGGCGGGGATCGCCTCCTCCCCGGCCAGCTCGTTGGGGTACTCCCACAGCCCGGCCAGCAGGCCCTTTCCCGGCCGCCGCCGCAGGGCCACGCCCTCGTCGGAGAAAATCAGATACACCCGGCGCTCCTCGATCCGGCGCGCCTTCTTGGGGGCCTTCACCGGCAGCTCCCCGATGCGGTCCTCCCGGAGGGCACAGCAGAAGGTGGCCGCCGGGCACTTCTCACACTGAGGGGCTCCGTTGGGCAGGCAGACGGTGGCCCCCAACTCCATCATGGCCTGGTTGAAGTTCCCCGGCTCCCCGGCGGGAATGACCGCCTGGAGGGCGGCGGTCACCTTCTTTTTCATGGCGGGAGAGGTGATGTCCCCGCTGTCCCCGGTGATCCGCGCCGCCACCCGCAGCACATTCCCATCCACCGCCGGCACCGGAATGCCGAAGGCGATGGAGGCGATGGCCCCGGCGGTGTAGTCCCCCACGCCCGCCAGGGAACGGATGCCCTCATAAGTGTTTGGAAATACCCCGCCGAACTGATCCATGATCTGCCGGGCCGCCTTCTGCAGGTTCCGGGCCCGGCTGTAATAGCCCAGCCCCTGCCACAGCTTCATCAGGGCGTCCTCCGGCAGCGCGGCCAGGTCGGCCACCGTGGGCGCTGTCTCCAAAAAGCGGCGGTAGTAGTCCAAGACCGCCGCCACCCGTGTCTGCTGGAGCATGATCTCCGATACCCACACCCGGTAGGGGGTGGGGTGGGTCCGCCAGGGCAGCACCCGGGCGTTCTCCCGGTACCACAGCAGCAGGGGAATGGGGAGCTGTTCCAATTCGTCCATAGCGTTCTCCTTGCGCGATTGATTTGCCGGATTCGGGTCCGGCCTTTGGAACCTCATTATATCCCATTCCCGCGGCGGGGGCAAGGGAGACAGAGAGTTTTATAGCTTTTTACTTATGTGGTCCATAATGAATTTGGGGATAGTATTTTGGCGTGTTTGGTGGTAAAGTTGGTCTCAGCAAAAGGTTAAAAAATTAACGAGCTGACCGGCAGCCGCTCTTACCGGTCCCCTCGCGAATAACCTTTGCAACTCGATTTTCCATTCCTTCCTTCTCACAAAACAGTCAAAAGGGGAAGCCCGGCGGGGCTTCCCCTTTTGGCGTTTGCGGAACCAGCGGCGAAGCCTCCGGAACCGTCACTGCTCCTGGGCGAAAAACTCCTCGTCCAGGATCTTGGCCATCTCGAAAACCAGACTGTCGCAGTGCTCCTTCCGGGGAATCCCCTCCTCCTTGGCCTTGGAGAGGAGGGCGGCGCAGTTGGTGTCCTGGTGCTTCTCCCGGAAGCGCTGGACCAGCTGGGCGGCCTGCTGGGGGGTGCAGCCCTTCATCCCCAGGAGCATCAGGGCGCTGGTGAGCACGCCGCAGGTGGACCCCATCTTCATTCCGGCCCCGAAGTTGGCCCCCAGGGCGTCCGCCTGCTCCTTGGTGAGGCCCACCTCAGGCCCAAAGGGGACCAGCAGGGACTGAGCGCAGTTGTAGTGGCGGCCGTCCGGCTCGGTGCGCAGGTACTGTACTTCTTCCAAACGAGTCATGGTAAATTCCTCCTCATGGTTTATCGGCATCAGTTGAAAATATCCGGCGTGTCGGCAAACAGGGTCCGCACCCGCTCCAGCACCGGCCGGTTCTCCGGCTGGGAGAGGGTGGGGTCGGCCATCAGCAGCCTCCGGGCGGACTCCTGGGCCTCGCTGAGCAGGCGCATGTCTCCAGCCAGGTCGGCCAGCTTCATCTGGGGCAGGCCGTGCTGCCGGCTGCCGAAGAAGTCGCCCGGCCCCCGGAGCTTCAGATCCTCTTCAGAGATCTTGAAGCCGTCGGTGGTGGAGGCCAGGGTCCTGAGCCGCTGCATGGCCTCCACGCTGCGGGTGCTGGTGATGAGCACGCAGTAGGACTGGTGCTTCCCCCGGCCCACCCGGCCCCGGAGCTGATGGAGCTGGCTGAGGCCGAAGCGTTCCGCGTTCTCAATGATGATGAGGGCGGCGTTGGGCACGTCCACCCCCACCTCGATGACGGTGGTGGACACCAGCACCTGGGTCTCCCCGGCGGCAAAGGCAGCCATCACCGCCTCCTTCTCCCGGGGCTTCATCTTTCCATGGAGAAAGTCCACTCTCAGGTCGGGGAACACCTCCGTCTGGAGCTTTTTGGCGTAAGTGGTCACAGCCTTTAAATCGAGAGCGGGTCCGTCTCCCTCCCACTCCGCATTCTGCATTCCGCCTTCTGTGTTCTCCTCCACCGCGGGACAGATGATGTAGACCTGCCGGCCCTCTCCCACCAGACGGCGGACAAAGTTGTACATCCTGGCCCGCTTGTCCTCCCGCACCACATAGGTCTCCACCGGCGTGCGGCCCGGGGGCAGCTCGTCGATGACGGACACGTCCAGGTCCCCGTAAATGATGAGGGCCAGAGTCCGTGGGATAGGGGTGGCGGACATGACCAACACGTGTGGGGGAGGCATCCCGCCAGTCTCCGACTTTCCAGCCAGAGCGGCCCGCTGAGCCACGCCAAACCGGTGCTGCTCGTCCGCCACGATCAGGGCTAGGCGGTGAAACTCCACCTGGGGGGAGATCAGGGCGTGGGT
>CASFKT010000133.1 GCA_949295195.1 uncultured bacterium
GGAGCGAGGAGAGCGTATAGACGTTTCGGAACATCATGGCGGAAATGCCGAAGCGGAAGGTGAAGGTGTTCATCTTCCGCAGCAGTTCATCGTCAAAAAAATGGGCCGCCTTAAGCCCCCACCCCAGCAGCATCAGCAGCAGCATGGGCGTGACCGCGTTAAAGGCATATAGAAAGGTATCAAACATGGCGCTCCCCCTCCATCCAGCAGCGGCGGGCCGCCGGTTCAGCGCGGCGGGCCGGAGCACTGTGGGAAGAATTGCGCGGCTGTGCCGCGCGAATCAACCCCTTTGCGGTTGATTTAACAGACATTATTATATCGAATTTCCTTCCGGAACACAATATACGCCCGCCGGTTTCTTTCCGGCCCCGCTGCTGTGGACAGACGCCCCAGGTCAAAGGGCCTCCGCATAAAAAGAAGCAGGCGCCCACCTGAGTAAGCGCCTGCTTGAAGCATTGAAACAATATTGCAGCTTGTCGATCCGATCAGCTCTTCACCAGAACCGGGTTGACGCCAACCTTCTTGCCCTTCTCATAGACATAGAAGCCGGCGCCGGACTTGCGGCCCAGGTAGCCGGCGGCCACCATCTTCCGCAGCAGGTGGGCGGGACGGTACTTGGTGTCGCCCAGGTCGATGTAGAAGGTCTCCATAACCTCCAGCAGGATGTCCAGGCCGATCATGTCCGCCAGAGCCAGGGGGCCCATGGGGTGGTTACAGCCGCGCATCATGCCCTCATCCACGTCCTCCACGCTGCCGATGTCCTCGTCCAGGACCTGCACGGCCTCGTTGAGCATGGGCAGGAGCATACGGTTGACGATGAAGCCGGGCTTATCCTTGGCCAGGATGGTGCGCTTGCCCATGTGCTGGCCAACAGCGGTCACGATGTCGATGGTCTCCTGGGAGGTGCGCAGGCCGTAGACGATCTCCACCAGGCCCATCACCGGCACGGGGGAGAAGAAGTGCAGGCCCACAACCTTCTCCGGACGGGCGGTGGCGGCGGCCAGGCTGGTCATGGAGATAGAGGAGGTGTTGGAGGCAAAAATGGTGCGGTCGTCGCAGATCTTGTCCAGCTGCTGGAAAATGGCGCGCTTGGCATCCAGATTCTCATAGATGGCCTCGATGACCAGATCCACGTTGGAAGCGGTATGTACACTGGGGGTGATGGTCAGACGGCTCATGCAGTCTTCCTTCTCCTCGGCGGTCATCTTGCCCTTCTCCACCAGACGGTCCAGACGGGCGCTGATGCCGGCCTGCCCCCGCTCAAGGGCGGCCTTGCTCTGATCGTTCAGGATGACCTCATAGCCGTACTGGAGGGCGGTCTGGGCGATGCCGCTGCCCATCAGACCGGAACCGACAACAAAGATTTTACGGATTTCCATTTTGATCTCCTTCTTTTACTATGAAATTGTACGCCCTGGAGTTCCTTCCAGGCGACCGGCTTCGGCGGAAATCGGTCACAATCATCTTAACACACCGCCCTCTATTTGTCCAGCGGAAATCCGGATTCCACCGGATTTTGTCGCCCGCCTCCCTCCCGGATCTATAAAAAGCCGGTCTGTCGGAGCGGACAGCGCTCAGCAGCAGCCGAAACCCCCTTGCTTTCTTCCTCCAAACCGCCTATCATAACATCTGCCGGGCGACCGCACCGGGGCGGCTCCATACGCTCAGCGCCGCTCCCTGCACCTCTATGCTTGCGGCTTTGCCCTCCCTGCATTATAATAGGGACACGACCGCGGGCTCCCACACCGGTGAACCCGCCATTTTGATCTGGAAGGAGCACCTGCCATGCGAGGGACAAAAATCTGGCTTCTGGGGGGGCTGACGGCTCTGGTCCTGTCCGGCTGCGGCCTCCTCCCCGGAACGGAGCGCACCGAGACGGAGGAGGTCCATGTGGGGGATACCGTCTCCACCTCCTGGTTCGACTATACCATCACCAGCGCGCAGTCCGCGGCCTCCTATCAGGACCGCACCGCCGACGAGGGCTGCAAGCTGATCGTAGTGGAGCTCACCATCCAAAACCGCTTCGACGAGCCGGTCCCCATGTATGACTCCGATTTCCAGCTGTACTGGGGCGAATATGCCCAGGACCAGTGGGCCCTCCCGCTGGAGGTTTACTGCTCGGAGCAGCTGCCCCAGGAGTACAGCCTGGCCGTGGGTGAGACTCGGGAGGGGGTCCTGGTGTACCAGGTCCCCGACAGCGCCTGCGACTTCACCCTGGCCTTTCTGGAGGTTTTTGACAACGGCACCCCCGAGGGGGAGGAGGGGGACGTCTACCTGGCCTACTTTACCACCTCCTGAATGCGCCAGATCTACCGTTTTGACGATTATGGACAGGGCCGCCGGCAAAGCCGGCGGCCCTCAGCTTTCGGGAAACACTCCAAGGCTCCCGGGGCGGTCTATGTTACTCCGTCCGGAATCAGAAACGTCCGGACATCCTCGGCCAGCTCCTCCGCACGGGACAGGATGAGCGGATGCTCGCCGCTCTCGTACAGTTTATAGTAGATGTTTGGGTTTAAGCCGCACAGCCGCCTGCACTCCCCCTCCATGTCGTTGGCCAGCATCCGATCCGCCCGGCTGACCGTGATGAGCAGGGGGACCTGGATGTCCTCAATGGGGCGGAGGAACAGGCGGACGCCCTTCCGCTCATAGTTCACCAGGGCCTGGGTGTCCAGGTCCACCACCGTCTCCCAGTCCTCCCCCTGGCACCACTCATAAAAGCCCCGGGCCTGCTCGTCCCCCTTGGCGGCCTGCCGCTCCCGGAGGATTCCGTCCCCGAAGCCCTGGGGCAGGTTGCTCCCGTCAAAGCTGTCCGCCACCACCCGGCCAAACAGCTCGGGGGCCTCCAGCGCGGCGTTGATGGCGGCGTACGCGCCCCCGCTGGTCTCCACCAGATTTACCTTCCCACAGTCCAGGTGCCGGCACAGCTCCGCCGCCTGACGGCCCTGGTCGATCCACAGCTCCTCCGGGAAGACGTCCACCCGCTGGGACTTTCCGTTCCCCAGAAAGTCCAGCAAAATCACCCGGAAGTGCTGGGTATACAGGGTCAGGAGAAAGGTAAACATCCGGGAGGAGGCGGTGTTTCCGTGGAGGAAGATGCAGGGCTCCCCTTGGCCCGCCTCCTGGTAGAAGAGCTCTTTGCCCCGATAGGTGAAATACGACATCTGCGCCGCCTCCCCTCGTCTTTTGCCGGAACCAGGTGCGGGCCGCCCGGACCCGCTTCGTCTCTGGTCCCACTATACCTGATTTTTCCTCTGGATGCAAGGATAGGACATAAGAAAAACCGCCCGGCTCAAATAGAAGCCGAACGGCAGGCACCGCGGGCTATCCCGCCGCCGGGGGCCGAGTGCCCAGGATGTGGAGAAACCGGATCTCCTGAAAGTAGTAGGTACTCAGGGGGCGGAAGTCCGCGTCCTGGCTGTGGGCGGCCACCAGGATGTTGTCCAGGGTGGGCGGGTCCCCCACCTCCACAATGATGGGAGTGTGGCCGAAGGTGTCGTAGGCAAACCGGAGTTGGGCAAAGTCCCCGGGCAGCAGCATATCCGGGGAGGCCGCCACCCCCACCGGCCCCTGGGACGCCTCCCGCCGGGTCATAAAGTTGTAGAAGTAGGGCACCCCCGTCCAGGCGGGGGCTTTATGCCCCGCGTCAATGTAGTACCAGCCGAAATCCGGGGTGAAATTCATCACTCCGCTGCCCTGGTACAGGCACTGTGAGGCGAAATTGGTGCAGTCTCCCCCGATGGTCTCAAAGTCAAAATACCTGGGATTGCGTCTGAAGGCCCACTGGTGGGCGTAGCGCACCGCCGCCTGGCGGTCGTATGGAATCAGCTCGGGCAAAGTATCTCCCCCTCTCCTCCCTCCATGCTATGCCCGCGGCGGTGGCCGGTGACCATCCCGGCAGACAGAGGGGCCGGCTGCGGCACGTTATTTTGCCGCAGACGGCCCTGTCCAGCTCTATTGGGTTTAAGGGGTAAAGTCCCAGTCCGCCGGGTTGGAGGAGTAGGAACCGCCTGTGCTCCACTCCCCATCCACCACATGCAGATCCGGGTAGGACACCACCATAAAGCTCCGGCCATACTGGTCGGTGACCTGAGCGGCAAAGCACAGGGTATCCCCCTCCTCCAGTTCCACCTCCTGAGGGTCCAGGCGGAAACACCGGCCTCCCTCCTCAGCGTCCCAGCTCTCCGGCTTCTCGCAGCGCTCCATCCACGCCACCAGTTTTTGGTTTTGGAACAGCCCCATACGTACTGTCTTCACCCAGCTCCGTCCCACCGTATTGTTGACTTTGGAAGTCTCCGAACTGTTTTCCTCCACCACCAGCCCAAAGCTCTCTGGTATCTCCACCGTCCCCTCCAGGGACTGAGGAAGGGTCATCAGCGCAAACTCCAGGTAGCGGATGCCTACCGAGGGGAAACTGTTCTGGTAGAGACCTTCGTACTGATCCAGCAGCTGGGTCTGCCGGGTATCTCCGGCGATAAAGACAGCGGAGAGGGCAATCACATCCGTGAGAGGACAGGTGGCCTCCCCGGTAAACGCACCGCTCTCCTCCTCCTGGGCGGGAAACTCCAGGGTCTCCTTTCCATTGTCTGCCAGAAAAACCACCGACATTCCTGGGGTATAGGTCTTTGGCACCGCCCGCAGAGAGAAGGTGACCCTGTTGGCCGCCAGGTCGGCGGAGCGCAGCTGGGTGCCGTAGTCGGCGGTGAGGTCGTTCTGGTCCTTCAGCACCTCCTCCACCCGGTCGGTGATGGAGCCGATCTGGCGGTTGACCGAGGATGTGACATTCCCCACCGAATTGGCCAGTTCGTAATATCGCCGGTCCATCTGGTCCAGGCGCTGAAAGAGCGTCACACCGCCCACAACAATTACCAGAGCCGCCAGACCCGCCGCAGCCCAGGGCCACCAGCGCCACTTTTTGGTGGGCTGCCCCACCAGCTCCTCCACCTGCTTCCGCTGGCCCTCGCTGAGCTCCTCCGGCTCGGCGCGCTGATAGCGGCCCAAAATCTCCTCCAGCAGCTTCAGCT
>CASFKT010000134.1 GCA_949295195.1 uncultured bacterium
GGAGTGACCACCCGCACTCTGCGCTGGTACGACCAGATCGGCCTGCTCAAGCCGGGCCGGGTAGCGGAGAACGGCTACCGCTACTACGGCCCGGCCCAGGTGGACCGGCTGCAGGACATCTTGTACTACCGGGCCCTCGGGGTGGAGCTGGCCCAGATCAAGGCCTGCCTGGACGATCCCTCCTTCGACCGGCTCGCCGCCCTCCGCGGCCACCTGGCCGCCCTGGAACAGGAACAGGCCCGGCTGGAGGCGCTGATTCGGTCGGTACGCAGGACCATTTCGGCACAGGAAAGGAAGGAACTTATGAACGATCAGGAGAAATTTGAGGCCCTGAAGCAGCGGGCTGTGGCCTGGCATGAGGAGACCTACGGCCGGGAGGCCCGGGAAAAATATGGAGACCGGGAGGTGGATGCGGCCCAGGATACCGTGCGCGGCCTGACCCAGGAGCAGTACCGGGAGTGGACCGGCCTGGGGGATGAGATCCTGCGCCGCCTGGAGACGGCGGTTCAGCGCCAGACCCCGCCCGACAGCCTGGAGGGCCGGGAGATCACACAGCTCCACAGGCGCTGGCTGACCTTGACCGGAAATACCTACGACCCGGCCAAACATATGGGGCTAGCTCGGCTCTACATCCAGGACGAGCGCTTTACCGCCTACTACGACCGGACGGTCCCCGGCTGCGCCCGCTTCCTCTGCGATGCGGTATGCCGCTGGGCAGATCAGATCTGATTTTATGCCTGGGAGGGCCCTCTCCCAGGCATCTCAAAAAAATAAAAAATTTTTCAAAAAAACACTTGCCAAAGATTCTCTTCTGTGCTATACTAATCAAGCCGTCAGGGGAGAGCCCCCTGTGGAAATGAGTTGCGGCTGTAGCTCAGTTGGATAGAGTGTTTGGCTACGAACCAAAAGGTCGCGGGTTCGAATCCCTCCAGCCGTACCAAAACAAAAGGCAACTGCGAAAGCAGTTGCCTTTTGTTTTGGGTTCCGGCCGCCGGAGGTGGCCTCCACCCTTTGGGATTTCAAATGCTCGGCGCAAAGGCGCCGCTGGCCAGAAGGCCGGTAGGCCGGCTCCCTCCCGTGTGTTCATTTCATAACCCGTATTTCAAATCTCTATTTTAAACGATCTTCCAAACAGAAAGGCACGATTTGTTCCGTGCCTTTCTGTTTGGTTTTCTTTCCCGAAAGACCTCTTTCTCCTTCTTCTGCGGGTCTCATTCCGGCGGACGCGGCTATTTCATTTTTTTCTGGATGTGGTATAATGGACCAACAGCATAGAGAGGAGGCAGCATCCTGTGTATCAAATCGCCGTCTGTGACGACGAGCAGTCCGACCTGCGCCAGTCCGTTCAGCTCACCGAGCACATCCTGCAGGAGGCGGACATTCCCTGCGCTGTCGCCGCCTACGGCAGCAGCGTGACCCTTCTGAGCGAAATTCAGCGGGGCAGGCATTTCGATCTTCTGCTCTTGGATGTGATCATGGATACGCTGGACGGCATGGCGCTGGCCAGCCATCTGAAGGAGCAGGCCGATCCCCCGGGCATTGTATTCATTTCCACCGACCGGGATATGGCCCTGCTGGGCTATTACGTAAACGCCAAGCGCTACCTGGCCAAGCCGCTGGATGTGGAGGAGCTGCGGGAGGCCCTGCTGTACTGCTATCAGGAGACGCAGCGGCGCACAGGAGGCAGCGATCAGCTCCTCCTCCCCACCGACGCGGGTCAGCTCCGCGTCTCCCTCAGAGACATCCGGTACGCCGAGCCCAGCGGGCGGCATACCTGCCTGCACCTTACAGGGGGCCAGGAAATCGTCCGTCTCCCCCTCTCCCGGCTGGCGGAGCGTCTGCCGGAATCCCAGTTCATCTACTGCCACCGGACTGTTCTGGTCAATCTGGCCTTTGTTCAGCGGCTCCGGCAGCGGGATCTGGAACTCACCAGCGGGGAAACTCTTCCGGTCAGCCGTTACCGTTTCGCCCAGGTGCGCCAGGCGCTGCTGAATCTCCTCGATGTCTGAGGGAAAGGACTGACAGAGCCGGTAAAAATCAGCTCCCTGTTCCATACGGAGCAGGGAGCTGTAACGCGCTGCGATTTGTCGATCATCCTCGTGCCAAAGCCGGGCAGCAGCCCGGCTTCTTTTTTTGTCTTTTGGGCCGAAAGGGCGGAATCCGCACTGTGGCGCTGGGAGGCCTATATCCCCGCCTCTGCCCTTCCGCGCACCCCGCCGTCAAACAAGTCCCCGGTGCAAAACGGGGATTTTCCACACGACGGCCGCGAACAGCAGTGAGATCAGGACCGTCAGTCCCAGCCGCACCCCCACAAACATCAGAATGCTCATTTGGGACCCCACCGCCCGGGTCACCTCCTCCAGCACCAGGACGTGGACCCAGTAGATCCCAAACACCCGGTTGGACAGCCAGGCCAGTGGGGCCGAGAGGGCCGCCTCGGCTTTGGCGTGGTTTGCAAAAAAGGTGCGGACCAGGACAAATACCGCCGCCGCGGTGAAGTAGTGGTGCAGGCGGTAGCCTCCATTGAAGGGCAGCAGGATGGACTGCGGCGAGGCCTGTCTCAGGTTTCCCAAAAAAGCGATGAGGTAGGCCGCCGCGCCCAGAAGGTACAGCAGCCGCCGCGCCCGGGGCGTCAGCTTCCGGCCGCCCAGCCAGTACCCCAGCAGGAAATAGCCCAGATACCCCTCCATCAGAGGACCGAACAGATGGATGTACACCGGCTGGGCCAGATTGAGCATGGGCTGAACGGCGGTGGGAAGCAAAATAATCCCCACCAGCAGAAGGAGCTGACTCCCGGTGCAGCCCTCTGTCATTCTCTTTAAAAAGGGGCACAGGAGATAGATCCCCAGCAGGGTGTAGACAAACCACATGTGGTAGCTGTGCCCCTGATTGAGCAGGCCGGCGAGGAAGTCCCGCAGCCGGAAGGTCTCGCCGCGCGTCAGGAGACTCCCCCCGTAGTAAATGAGGTTCCACACCACCAGAGGAATGCCAAGCTTGGGCAGGTTTTTGCGGTAGAACGCTGCAAACTGCCGCGTCCCCTCCCGCGAGAGCATCAGGTACCCGCTCAGCATGAAGAACAGCGGCACCCCCACCCGGGTGAAGGCGTCCAGCGCAACGCACAGCTTCCAGGACGGGACGCCGTACACTCCGGCGTTGGTGACCACCGGCACCAGGGTGTGGAGCAGAATTACGAGAAAAATGGCCAGACAGCGAAGGCAATCCGGATATGTCATTCTCTCTTTCATGGTTTCCTCCCGTCGGTATCGCTGCCCCATCTGGTTCCGTGGAGCATGGATACACAATCCCTTATTTTAAAAGACGGTTTTCCCCCAGATCTGTAACCCCCTGTCTTTAAAACGCTCTTTCCGCCCATTTTGCTGCACCTCCTGTAAAAAAATTTCCCCCACCTCTGAAAACAGAGGCGGGGGAAAACTGATATTGGATTTCTCTTTGGATCAAAAGACTCAGGCAGAATCAGCCGCCAAAGACCTTGATCATAAAGCCCGCGGCGACCGCGGAGCCGATGACGCCGGCCACGTTGGGGCCCATGGCGTGCATCAGCAGGAAGTTGGAGGGGTTCTCCTTCTGGCCCACGGTCTGTGCCACACGGGCGGCCATGGGGACGGCGGACACACCGGCGGAGCCGATGAGGGGATTCACCTTGCCGCCGGTGGCAAAGTACATGATGTCGCCGAAAATCACGCCGCCGGCCGTGGACAGGCAGAACGCCAGCAGGCCCAGCAGGATAATCTTGATCGTATCCCAGGTCAGGAAGGAGTCATAGGTGGCCTTGAAGCCCACCGACAGGCCCAGCGCGATGGTGATAATGTTCATCAGCGCGTTCTGCGCGGTATCGGACAGGCGGTCGCACACGCCGCACTCACGGAACAGGTTGCCCAGCATGAGCATACCGATCAGGGGAGCGGTGTCGGGCACCAGCAGGATGACAAAGATCGTGACCAGGACGGGGAAAATGATCTTTTCTGTTTTGGAGACAGGACGGAGCTGGGTCATTTTGACCTTGCGCATCTCCTTGGTGGTGAGCAGCTTCATAATGGGGGGCTGGATCAGGGGAATCAGCGCCATATACGAGTAAGCCGCTATGGCAATGGCCGGGAGCAGGTTCACCGGGTTGGTCGCCAGCTTGGAGGCGGTGAGGATGGCCGTGGGGCCGTCCGCTCCGCCGATGACGCCGATGGCCGCCGCCTGAGCCGGGGTGAAGCCCAGCACCAGGGCCAGCAGGAAAGCGGTGAAGATGCCCAGCTGGGCGGCTGCGCCCAGCAGCAGGGACATGGGATTAGCCAGCAGAGGGCCGAAGTCCGTCATTGCCCCGATCCCCATAAAGATAATGGACGGGTAAATGGCGTACTGGACGCCCTGATAGACGACCCACATAAAGCCAACGCTGCCTGTATGGGTAGCTGCGTCCACCACTGGCTCGTTGAACAGGCCGGTCAGCGGCAGGTTGGCCAGCAGCATACCAAAGGCGATGGGCACCAGCAGCAGGGGCTCAAACCCCTTGCCGATACCAAGATACAACAGGACACATGCGATTACGATCATGAGCAGCTGCCGCCAGTCTGTGGGAATGGCAGCAAAGCCGGAGCTCCCCAAAATCGCACTCATTACCTCGGAAAAAAACTCCATTCTATTCTCCTTTTCATAACTCAACCGAAGTGACCGAACCGGTCACCGGCAAAGACGGATGTACCCACTGAGAGAGTTCTGCTTCTCACAGTGCCGTTCGCGGGGGGAGGAAAGCGCTTTTACCCCAGAGTGACCAGCAGGTCGTCGGTGTTGACGGTGGCGCCGGTGGACACGGCGATGGCCTTGACCGTGCCGTCCGCGGGGGCGGACACCTCGATCTCCATCTTCATGGCCTCCAGAACGATCAGCACGTCGCCGGCCTTCACGCTCTGGCCCACGGTGCACTCGATCTTGAAGATGCTGCCGGGCATGGGGCTGTTCACCGGGGTCTCACCGGCGCCCACAGAGACAGGAGCGGCGGCAGGAGCGGGA
>CASFKT010000135.1 GCA_949295195.1 uncultured bacterium
CACCACGGCGATGAGCTCCATGCCGTCCCGCTCCGCCGTGGCCGACATGCAGTAGAGGGCGGAGTCGGTGGAGCCGGTCTTCAGGCCGGTGGCCCCCTGGTAGAAGCGGACCAGGCGGTTGGTATTGGTCAGTCCGAAGGCCCCGTCCCGGATGGAGTCCATCCAGATGGTGGTGTACTCCCGGATGCCGGGGTGGTGGAGCACCAGCTCCCGGGACATGAGGGCAATGTCATGGGCGGAAGTCACATGGCCCTGGGCGGGCAGGCCGGTGCAGTTGAGGAAGGTGGTGTCTCCCATCCCCAGTTCCTGAGCCCGCCGGTTCATCTGGTCCACAAAGGCGGTCTCGCTCCCCGCCAGGTACTCCGCCATAGCCACGGCGGCGTCGTTGCCCGAGACCACGGTGATGCACTTCACCAGCTCACCCACCGTCATCTGCTCCCCTTCTTTCAGGTAGACCTGGGAGCCGCCCATGCCGGCGGCGTAGGCGGAGACGGTGACCACGTCCTCCTTGGCGACGCGGCCGCTGTCCAGGGCCTCGAAGATGAGCAGCAGGGTCATCACCTTGGTGACGCTGGCCGGCTCCAGTTTTTCATGGGACTCCTTTTCGTAGAGGAGGGTCCCGGTCTCCTTTTCCATCAGCACCGCGGAGGCGGCGGAGAGGTCCAGGGCCGGCTGGGCCGCCTCCGCCGTCTCTCCGGCCGCCGCCGCGGGGCCGGTGAGCAGAGCCGCCGTCAGCAGCAGGGCACAAATTCGCTTCATGGAACAAACGCCTCCCGTTTCTTGGTCTTGTGGATTCAGGATGTGGAGGCGGAGAACCTTCTATACCCGGCGGGCGGCCGGTAAATTTTTGCTTTCCAGTATTACACGTCCTTTACCATAATCCAGGATGTGCGAGTTTTTTGTAAAATCCCGCCGGGGCGAAAGAAAAATTTTCTTATTGGGACGGAAACGTACAACTTTCTTCCCCTGCCCGCCCGGGGTGAGGAGGGATATGGTGAAGAGAGACAAGAGGGCGCTGGACCGGGAGGCCCTGCTGGAGCAGATGGGAAAGCTGGCCTGCGCCAAGGTCAACGACGCGGTCAAGCTGGCCTACCTCCCAGAGGAGGAGCGGGACGCCATCGGGCGGCTGGATCTGTCCGCCCTCACCGAGTTCCGGCGCAGCGGAGCGGGGACGGTGGAGATGAAATTCACCGACCGGATGCGGGCCCTGGAGCGGCTGCTGGAGCTGAGCGGTCCCGGCGGTGAAGAACAGCTGGAGCGGTTTCTCCAGAGAATGGAGGAGCCGGAGGCGTGAGACCCCTGAAATTTTCCAAAAAGCAGCGGCGGGTGCTCACCTGGTGGCGGCCCTCATCCCCGGACAGCGGCTATGACGCCATCTTGTGTGAGGGGGCGGTGCGCAGCGGCAAGACGTTATGCACCGGGCTGTCCTTCTTCTGCTGGGCCATGACCTGCTTCGCCCAAAAAAGCTTCGCCCTATGCGGCAAGTCCGTGCCGGCGGTGCGGCGGAATTTGTGGCAGGAGCTGAGGCCCATTCTGCGGGAGATGGGGTTCCAGATCCGGGAGCGGCTGTCCCAGAACCGGATCGACGTGTCTCTGGGGCGGCGGCGCAATACCTTCTATCTGTTCGGCGGGCTGGACGAGCGCTCCGCCGCCCTGGTTCAGGGAATCACCCTGGCGGGGGCCCTGCTGGACGAGGCGGCGCTGATGCCCCGCTCCTTTGTGGAGCAGGTGTGCGCCCGGTGCTCGGTGGAGGGGAGCAGGCTGCTGGTTCTATCAGGAGTGGGTCCAGAAGGCCCGGGAGAAAAACGTGCTGCGGCTGTCCTTCACCATGGAGGACAACCCCGGACTGTCCCGGGAGACCATCCGGCGGTACGAGGCCATGTTTCAGGGGGCCTTCTACCGCCGGTTTATTCTGGGGGAGTGGGCCCAGGCGGAGGGTTTAGTTTACGACTTCTTCGGGCCGGAGCTGGTGCGGGAGGTACCGGAGGGGCTGGGCGGGCCCTGGTACATCTCCTGTGACTATGGGACGGTGAACCCCACCTCCATGGGGCTTTGGGGCAGAAAGGATGGGATCTGGTACCGGGCGGCGGAGTTTTACTACGACTCCCGGAGGGAGCGGCGGCAGAAAACCGACGGGGAGTACGCCCAGGACCTGGCTGCGCTGGCAGGTGGACGGAACATCCAGGGGGTGGTGGTGGACCCCTCCGCCGCCAGCTTTCTGGAGCTGCTCCGGAGGCAGGGGTGGCCGGTGGTCCGGGCCAAAAATGATGTGCTCTCCGGCATCCGCACCACGGCGGAGCTGCTGCGGGCGGGGAAACTCGTCATCTGCTCCCCCTGCCAGGACGCCATCCGGGAGTTCGGGCTGTACTGCTGGGATACCTCCGGTACCGGCGGCGACCGGGTGGTCAAAGAACATGACCACGCCATGGACGACATTCGCTACTTCGCCGCCACAGTGGCGGCGAAGAATGGCGGCAGCTTCTTTGCCGGAAGTGTGGAACGGGATTCCATTTAACGAAGATCCGGGAGAGGGAGGAAATTTAATGTGAAGTGGTTTGCGAAGAAAAAACCGGCGGCCAAGGCGCCCCAGGTCCAGCTGCGGGACGTGGAGCGCCACCCCTTCGGGGTGCTGGACCGTTACGTCCCCCTGCGCCGGGGGGAGCTGGACCTGTACCGCTCCATCCGGGAGGCGGTGCCCATTGTGGACGCCGCCCTTTTAAAGCTGGTGCGGCTGTGCGGGGGTGTCATTGTCCGGTGCCCGGACCCGGAAGGCCAGAAGGGGCTGGAACAGTTTTTGGCCCAGGTGGACACCGGGCGGGGACAGAGGGGTATCCAGTCCTTTCTGGACCAGTATCTGGACTCCATGTTCACCTGCGGCCAGGGGGTGGGAGAGATCGTCCTGGACCCACGCGGGCGGGACATCGCCGCCCTGCTGTGCGCCGACCCGGGACAGGTGGAGATCAAGGAGGGGGACACGCCCCTGGACTTCCGGCTGTGCGCCCGGGACGGGAGCGGACAGCTGGAGGAGCTGCCCTGGCAGGAGTTATTGCTGTTCACCCCCTTTCAGCCGGGGACGGACAGCCCCTACGGGGTGTCTCTGCTGCGGTCCATGCCCTTTTTGAGCGGAATTCTCCTGAAAATCTACCAGGCCGTCGGCCAGAACTGGGAGCGGGTGGGCAACCTGCGCTTCGCCGTGGTGTGCAAGCCCGGCGAGGGGGACGGCCTGTCTGCCCAGGAGCGGGGGGAGATGGTAGCCAGCCAGTGGTCCGCCGCCATGCGCTCCACCCGCCAGGGGGCGGTGCGGGACTTTGTGGCGGTGGGCGACGTGGACATCAAGGTCATCGGTGCGGACAACCAGGTGCTGGACAGCGAGGTGCCGGTACGGCAGATTCTGGAGCAGCTTATCGCACGGACGGGCATTCCGCCCTTTCTGCTGGGGCTGTCCTGGTCCTCCACCGAGCGTATGAGCGCCCAGCAGGCCGACCTGCTCACCAGTGAGATCACCGCCATCCGCCGGGGGGTGGAGCCGGTGGTCCGGAGGGTGTGCCAGCTTTGGCTGCGCCTCCACGGGATCGCCGGGCCGGTGGAGGTGGACTGGGAGGACATCAACTTGCAGGATCTGGTGGAGGAGGCCAAGGCCGGGCTCTATCAGGCCCAGACGGAACAGATCAGGAGGGAGACAACGTGAAGATCATCAAAACATCCCAGGAGCCCCAGGCGGTCCTTCAGCCGGGGCATCTGGAGGATATCAACCGCCTCAGCCGCACGCCCCTGACGGAGGCGGAGGTGTACGCCTTTTCGGTGCGCCTGTGCGACAACGAGGTGGACCGGGACGGGGAGCGGTTTGCCCCCAAGACCCTGGAGCAGCTGGCCCCCCTGTTTGTGGGCAAGAGCGGCATCTTTGACCACAACTGGAGCGCCAAGGGCCAGGCAGCCCGGCTCTACCGCACCCAGGTGATGGCGGAGCCCGGGCGACTCACCCAGGCGGGGGACCCCTACTGCTGGCTGAAGGGGTACGCCTATATGGTGCGCACCCCGGACAACCAGAGCCTCATCGCGGAGATTGAGGGGGGCATCAAGAAGGAGGTCAGCGTGGCCTGCTCGGTGGAGAAGGCGGTGTGCTCCATCTGCGGCGCGCCCCGGGGGGAGAACTGCGGCCACAAGCCCGGGGAGGTGTACGACGGGAAGCTGTGCTACATCAGCCTGGAGGAGGCCAGCGACGCGTACGAGTTCTCCTTCGTGGCGGTACCCGCCCAGCCCCATGCCGGGGTGGTCAAGGGATTTTCCGGCCGCCGGGAGGCGGCCTCCCTGAAGGAGCTGGTCCAGGGAAATGCCGGATGCGCCCGGGAGCTGGAGGCGCTGGAGCACGAGGCGGCTCTGGGCCGGAAATGGCTCTCCTCCCTCCGCGCCGATGTGGTGCGGCTGGGCGGACTTGCCGACCCCAAGCTGGATCTGAAGGTGCTGAAAGCCATCGCAGAAAAGCTGGAGGAGGGGGAGCTCCAGGAGCTGAAGCGGGCCTATGAGGCCCGGGCCCAAGAGCGCTACCCCCTGACAGTGCAGCTGGGGTACGGAAAGGAACCGGAGCGGCGCCCCGAGGAGGACGGGGCTTTCTTGATCTGACCGGAAAGTTCGGGTTGAATTCTGAATCTTTGAAAAAACAAAGGAGGAACACACAGTGAGTAAGGTTTCGTTTGAGGACATTGGGGCGGTTATCGCCACCTTTGCTGCCCAGGACAGTGTGAAGCCCGGCCAGGTGGTAAAGATTACCGCCAACGGCGAGGTGGGGGCGTGCAGCGCCAAGGACGCCTTTGCTGGACAGGCTCAGTCGGTCCGGGGCGGCTTTGCCGGGGTGCAGGTGAAGGGGTTCCTGACTCTGCCCGTCACTGGCAGCGTGGCTCTGGGCCGGGTCAGTCTGGAGGCCGACGGCACCGGCGGTGTGCAGACGGCCTCCACCGGCGGCGTGCCCGCCCTGGTGGTCAGTGTGGACGCCACGGCCAAGACCGCCGTGGTCTGTCTGTAAGAAAAAGGAGGTTTTTGCTATGGCGAATCAGTTTGACACCATCCGCCTGGAGAAGGGGATGTACCAGGAGGCGGGCCGCTCCTTTACCCAGGTGCTGGAGCGGCTGGACCCCTCGGAGCAGTACAAGGGCACCCGTCTGGAGGGGCTGGACGCCTTCCAGCGGCAGCTCAAGCGCTTTGACATCAAGGTGAAGGGGGCGGGCTCCGACCCGGTGGAGAAGTTCTTCCGCACCGCCGACTCGGCGGTGCTGTTCCCCGAGTACATCGCCCGCTCGGTGCGCCAGGGCATGGAGGAGGCCAACCTGCTCCCCGCCATCACCGCCGCCACCACCCGCTTTGAAGGGATGGACTACCGCTCCATCACCGCCGAGGCCGGGGGCGACGAGAAGGAGCTGAAGGCGGTGGACGAGGGGGCGGCCATCCCCGCCACCACCATCAAGGTCCAGGCCAACCTGGTGAAGCTCCACAAGCGGGGGCGCATGCTGGTGGCCTCCTATGAGGCGGTGCGGTACCAGAAGCTGGACCTGTTCTCCGTCACCCTGCGGCAGATCGGCGCACACATCGCCCGGATGCTGCTCTCCGACGGTGTGGATGTGCTGATGAACGGGGACGGCAACGACAATGAGGCGGAAGCGGACGAGACGGCCGCCGCCTCCACCCTCACCTACGACGACCTGGTGACCTTCTGGGGCAAATTTGATCCCTATGAGATGAACACCCTGCTGGTGAGCCCCGACGTGATGCTGAAGATGCTCAAGCTCTCTGAGTTCAAGGACCCCCTCACCGGCCTCAACTTCCAGGGCACCGGCAAGCTGACCACCCCCCTGGGGGCCACCCTGCTGCGCACCTCGGCGGTGCCCGCCGATACGGTCATCGGCCTGGACCACCGGTACGCCCTGGAGCTGGTCCAGGGCAGCGACGTGATGGTGGAGTACGACAAGCTCATCGACCGGCAGCTGGAGCGGGCGGCCATCACCACCCTGTGCGGCTTTGCCAAGCTGTTCCCCGACGCCTCCCGGGTGCTGAAGGTCAAAGCGGCCACCCAGTCCGGCGGCGGCGAGGACGCCTGATCCATGACGGAGAAGATTCTGAAGCTGCTGGCCGCCATGGGGGCGGACACCAGCCAGGAGGAACTGCTCACCCCCCTGTGTCAGGCGGTGCAGGACTCCCTCGCCCGGCGGCTGAGGCCGGGGGTGGCGGCGGAGGACTGTGAGAGCGCCTTTGTCACCGCCGCGGCCTGGATGGTGCTGGCGGGACTGCGCACCGG
Source organism: uncultured bacterium (assembly GCA_949295195.1). Taxonomy (GTDB): domain Bacteria; phylum Bacillota; class Clostridia; order Oscillospirales; family Oscillospiraceae; genus Lawsonibacter. The sequence continues at coordinate 6,287 of CASFKT010000135.1, forward strand.
GGACGGCGGGGAGGGCGTCACCGCCTTTACCGCCGGGGACGTGACCATCCGCCGGGAGAGCGGCCGAGAGACGGCCGCCCTCCTGGAGCAGGCGGAGCGGCTGATGGCCCCCTATGTGGTGGACGGCGGCTTCTTTGTCCAGGGGGTGAGGGGATGATGGAGCAGGAGTGGTCCGCCCTGCTGGAGCGGTACGGCCAGAGGGTGGTGCTGCACCAGGGGGAGCAGGAGACCGCCGGCAAGGCGTTTTTGCAGCCCATCCGGGAGACCGGGCAGGAGCAGCAGGTCCCCAGCCCCCTGGGATTCCGCCGGGAGGACCGGTTTTTATATCTGGGGGCCCCGGACTGTCCC
>CASFKT010000136.1 GCA_949295195.1 uncultured bacterium
GGTTCGGAATTCCGAACCGGCCGCGCTGTCGTTGTTATTGGGTTTTCTCCTCCGGCTGCTCCGGCGCAGCGGGGTCCGGCTCCTCCAGAGCCACCCCCTGCTCCGTCAGCCGGCGGCGCACATCCCGCTTGATGAGGGCGTACACCACCGAGGCCACCGGCACGCTCAGGAGCACGCCCAGCAGGCCGAACAGCCCGCCGCCCACGGTCACCGCCGCCAGCACCCAGATACCCGGCAGGCCGATGGAGGTGCCCACCACCCGGGGGTAGATCACATTGCCCTCGATCTGCTGGAGCACCGCCAGGAAGATCAGGAAGATCAGGGCCCGCACCGGGTTGACCATCACCAGCAGGAAGGCGGACAGGATCGCCCCCACATAGGCCCCTGCCACCGGGATCAGGGCGGACACCCCGATGATGACCCCGATGAGGGCCGCGTAGTCCGGCTGAATAAACAGGGTCCCCAGGGCGCACAGGCCGCCCAGAATACATGCCTCGATGAGCTGACCGGAGACAAAGCTGGAGAAGATGTCGGCGGTGAGCTGGATCACATCGCTCACCCGGTCGGCCCACCGCTCCGGCAGATAGGCCCGCAGCAGCCGGCGGCCCTGGCTGAGCAGCTTCTCCTTCCCGGCCAGCATATAGATGGAAAAGACCACCGCCAGCACCAGGGTCACAAACATGGAGATGATGTTCCCCGTCACCGTCACCACCTGGGTGGCCGCATTGGACACGCTGGTCAGCACGCCGTTCAGGAACTCCCGCAGATACTGGTTCAGGCTGGACAGGTCCAGGTCCACCGCCTCCCAGTCCAGATAGTCGGCCGCCTGGTTCAGCAAGGTCTGGAGGTTGGCAATATACCCCCCCAGGCTCCCGGCCAGCATCCGGATGCTCTCCACCACCTGGGGCAGCACAAAGGAGAACAGGGCCACAATGACCGCAATGAGGGCCAGATAGGAGGTGAGCACCGCCAGGGGCCTCCCCAGCTTTTTCCACCGCTTCCCCAGATTGCGCTCATAGTGCCGGCAGAAAAAGGCGCAGGGCCGGTTCAGAATAAAGGCGATGGCAAACCCGATGAACAGCGGGCGGCAGCCGGACAGGATCTGTCCCAGCAGCCCGAAGATCCAGTCGCTGCGCATCAGGCCCAGCACCAGCAGAACAGTATAGGTGATGATCAGCAGAACGCTCCGCATCCATTGTTTCGGCATTTTGCGGCTCCCTCCTGGTCCGGCGGCATTCCGCTCTCCCGGACGCGCCTTGTTTCCAAAATCGTTATCACTATACCATGCCCGCCTTCCGCCGTCAACATACCGCCCCCGCGCATCTTCCCGGCCGCGGACATAAAAAATCCCCGGCCGCGTGCCCGCGGCCGGGGCCCCAAGAGGGTGATGCCTGTCCCTTTGGGTGTCTGGTGGCCAGAGAGATTTCCAAAAGCCTGAGGTGTGGGGAAGAAAGCAGGGAGGTGTGAGGAGGGGGCTTTTTGTTCTCTCGTCTCTAACCACCCATAGATTAGCATATGCTAACTCTTTTGTCAACCCTAAATCGCAAATTTTTTAAAACTGCATGCCGTCCCCTCTGAACCGCCCCTCAGATTTTCGGGCTGTGAAGGAAATCCCCCCTTTTCCTGGGATCGATCCTATTTCTGAAGGTTTTCTTAACATTTCCTTATCATTCGTGAAAACCACTTGTCTTCATCTCCTTCCCATGCTACCCTTCGGATGCAGGCGCCTCCCACGCGCCGAATTCCAAAAAGGAGGACCTATTTCTATGAACCGTCCCTTCAAATCCGGTCTGCTGATCGCAGTCGGCCTGACCGCCGTTTTAGCCCTCTCCAGCTGCTCCATGCTGAGCAAATATCTCCCCGGCAAGGACGCTCAGGCTCCTCAAACCTCGCAGTCCGACTCCGGCAGCCAGCCGGCTGCGGAGGAGCACACCATCCAGGGGACCCTGAACCAGATAGACAGCGACCAGAAGTACTTGATCCTCATTGCAGACGACGCATACTACCGCTTCGACTTCTCCGAGTGTGACAGTGACCTGTCGGGTCTGGAGCCCGGCGACTCCGTCACCTTGACCTACACCGGCACGCCGGACCAGGACAGCGAGGATGTCACCGCCCAGCTGGTGTCCATCACCAAGGACACCTGATTCAAACCGATCCAGTCTGACAATCCCATAACGAAAACCGGCGCCCGGCTCTGTTTCCAGAGTCGGGCGCCGGTATTTTTTTGTGATGGATCAGGACGCCTTGGGGACGGCAGGAACCGGCCGTCCGGCGGGCAAAAACCCCTCAAAGATCACCAGACAGCCCTCCCGCTCCACCTGCTCCATGGTCTGCCGGCTCTGCACCGTCCAGCAGAACACGGGCAGCCGGTGGAGCCGCCGGCACAGCCACACCGCCGGAAGCATGCGGTGGGCCCAGTGGAAGGAGATAAAGTCCGGGCGGGTGAGGAAGTTGGACAGCAGGTTGGTCATGGCGAAGGCCTGCCAGCCCTTCAGCTCCCCCCGGTGCCGCCAGAAGTTCTGGGACAGCTGCCCCCGGCAGATGTCCGGGCGGTGGCGCTTGAGCCAGAAGATCACCCCGGGATGGAAGGACTCGATGCAGTAGTCCACCTGGCAGCGGTCCAGCACGGCCACCGCCTTCTTCACCAGCTCCCGCACGTCGAAGTAGTCCGCCTTCAGCTCCACCAGCAGAGGGGGACCGCCCTGGAACAGCCGGGCCGCCTCCTCCAGGGCCGGAACGGTCTCCTGCGTCCCCTCCAGCCGGCAGCGCTTCAGCTCCTCCATGGTCAGGTCGGACACCTCCGCGTCCACCCCGGCGGTGCGCTTCAGGCTCTTATCGTGGATCACCGCCAGCTGTCCGTCCTTTGTCAGGTGGACGTCCAGCTCCACTCCATACCCCAGCTCCCGGGCCTTGCGGAAGGCCGCCATAGAATTCTCCGGGATGCCCAGCTCCCGGTTATGGAGCCCCCGGTGGGCGTACTGCACACTGCGGAACACGCCCCACTTGGGGTGGTTCCGCCGCCCCTCCGTCGCCAGCGCCCAAAAGGTCCCGCCCAGAACGGGCGTCAGCGCAAACGCCAGCAGCACCCAAAGCCACACCATGCCCTCACTCCTTTTTCATTCATTCGCGTCCCATCTTATCATTGCCGGGCCGCGCTTGTAAAGAGGGCGCTGGGATATTTTATGCGGATTTAAGAAAAAACACACACTTCTTTCCAAAAAAGGCCGCCCGGCTCACTCCAGCTCCACCGTCACCGGGACGCCCATGCCCACGTCGTTTAAAAACCACAGCTCGGTCTCCCAGGGCAGTCTCTCATCCAGCGGCTCTGGAAACATCTCATAGTCCACCGTGCCGTCGGCGTTGTTCTTGACGATCAGGGTATAGGCGGTCCCCTCCGCCATGGGGACGGTCCACCCATCCTCCAGGGACAGCGCCTCCTGAGCGGACAGGGTGTGCTCCGTCAAAAGCCTATGGCCGCCGTCGTACTGCTGGAGGGTGACGGTCTCCATACGGGGGATGACCTGAAAGTCCACCTGGAGCTCCAGGCTGGACTTCTGATAGGTCTCCCCATTGAATTTCTCGGCCAGAACCCGCTCCTGCCCAAACCCAAAATCTCCCCCCGCCCCGGCATACCGGTTTCCGTCTCCGGTGAGATAGATGGTCCCGAAGGGCGTCCCGTCCTCCCGCTGATAGACCTCATAGGCGGTCCAGCCGTACTCCGGCTCCTCCGGCCACTCGGCCGCCCCCTGGGGCAGACCGTAGCAGGCCTCACCTGCGTAGCGGTAAGAATCTCCGGCATCTTCCGTCTGGGAGGACTGCCGTGTCAGTTCCAGCTGGGAGTAGGAGAGTCGCACCTCGTGTTCATTTTCCCCATATCCCGCCATGTAAACCGGAAAAAAGAAGTTCAGCCCCTCCTTGCCGGGGAAGAGATAGTTCCCATTGTCCTGGAGCTCCCCGATCAAAATCTTTTGAGGAATTTCAGTGGAGCCATAGGCGCCCAGGTCCAGAGTCTCACTGCCGTACTCCACCCAGTTCTCGTCCTCAATCAGAATCACCTCTCCCTCCCCGGGAATGGGCTCATAGACCAGGTGATAGCCGATGAACTCGTCCTGTTCCGGCCCCTCCCTCTCCGGCTGGGCCAGACTGCACCCGGCCAGGGAGAAAATCAAGCGAAGCGCAGGATGTCCCCTACGTCACAATTCAAATAGTAACAGATGCGGTTGATGGTGTGGAAACGCACGCCGCTGGCCTTGCCGGAGCGGAGAATGGACAGATTTGCTTCCGTGATGCCCACCAGGGCGCACAGCTCCTTGGCGGTCATGCCCCGCTCCTTTAATATTTCACTTAAATGTACCGTAATAGCCAAAGCCCCACCCCCCTGTGGTTGAGATAGGAGTGATGAGATAGGAGATATTGCGGGGGCGCGCAGCCTTCTGCCCCTGTTTCCGAACCGTCCCCAACCGGATTCCCGCCGGAACTGCCGCAGCGCCGGCTCAATTCCCAACTTCTGATTCCCAACTCAAAACTCCTATCTTCTATCTCCTAACTCCTATCTCTTTAAATGATGGAGTCGTTGTCCTCCTGGAGCTCCCGCCCCCGCTGGACACACCGGCACAGCAGGTACAGGGCAGCGGAGAGGATCAGCGGAATCAGGGGGATATCCAGGGAGATCTCCACCAGCCCCAACAAATAATCAAACCAAAACAGCTTCACAAAATTGATGACCAGCGCCAGCACCAGAGTGACCTGGATGGCCAGACGGCTCCAGCGGGCGGTGGTCACGCACCGCCCCACGCTCTCCTCCCCAAAGGGCTCCCGGGCCAGCGCCGCCGCCAGGTCGGCCGCCAGCAGGAGCATCCAGGCCCCCAGCAGGTCGGGAATCAGCTCCAGCAGGGGCAGGGCAAGGACAAAAAACTGATCCGCCGTCAGGCCTGTCGGCTCCGGGACCGACGCCACCGCCAGAAAGAGGGTCCAGTCCTGTTGAAAATCCTTGATCTCCACCACCGCCCCGCTCCCCCGGGATGCGGCCGCAAACACCAGCAGGGCCGCGCAGCCCACCAGCAGAATCCGCAGCACGCCGGACAGCTTCTCCAGAGGGGCCTCCTCCATCCCCCGCAGCAGGCGAAGCACCCCCCAGAACACCAGCAGGGAGACCCATACGACTGCGGCCGCAATCAGCTGTGTGGAACTGAAAAAGCGGTCCAAATAGCTGGGGTTGGCTGCGCAGAAAGCCAGACCGATCAGGAGCAGGGAGCTGGCAGGCAGAAAAATGTCCTCCCAGTGCCGCCGTCCCCGGTTCGGAGGCAGCACCAGCAGCAGAAGGGGCAGCCCAGCCGCCAAAAGAACGATGGCCCAGGCCAGAATATTTCCCCCCGGCCCGGACAGGGACAGCTCCCGCAGCAGACCTCCGGCCAACTCGATGGGCGCGGTCATGGCGCCCGCCACCTGCACAGTGGGGATCAGCGGAATCAGCGCCCCCGTTAGGGCGGCAAAGAACAGAAGCACGCCTCGTCTCCACGTCATAGGAAGCCCTCCCAAAAATTATTGTTTTACGATAATTCTAATTGTAGTATACCATAAAATTATCGTTTGTCAATAATTTTTTGTGCTGTTCCTGAGAACTGTTGCTGCATATTTTTTGAAATTATTCATTGTTATATTCATATTTATTCAATATTTACGGATTTTTTCAGGGAACTCAAGAATAATTATGCGAAAGAAGGGGTTGCATTTTCTCCCGCAGAGTGGTAAACTGTTGCCAATGACCGAGGCGGGCCTTCTTCCGCAGGGCCTGAACTCATATATTTGGAGGGAAACGAACATGTCTGAAATCAAGAAAATCGTGCTTGCCTATTCCGGCGGCCTGGATACGTCCATTATCATCCCCTGGCTGAAGGAGAACTACAACAACCCCGAGATCATCGCCGTCTCCGCCGACGTGGGCCAGGGTGACGAGCTGGACGGCCTGGAGGAGAAGGCCATCAAGACCGGCGCGTCCAAGCTGTACATTGAGGACCTCACCGACGAGATGGTGGACGAAGTCATCGTGCCCTCCATGATGATGGGGGCCAGCTATGAGGGCTACCTGCTGGGCACCGCCTTCGCCCGGCCCATCATCGCCCGGCGGCTGGTGGACATCGCCAAGAAGGAGAACGCCGACGCCATCTGCCACGGCTGCACCGGCAAGGGCAACGACCAGGTGCGGTTCGAGCTGGCCATCAAGCGCTTCGCCCCCGAGATGAAAATCATCGCCCCCTGGCGGGAGTGGGACATCAAGGGCCGTGACGAGGAGATCGACTACGCCGAGGCCCACAACGTCCCCCTGAAGATCAGCCGGGAGACCAACTACTCCAAGGACAAGAACCTGTGGCACCTGTCCCACGAGGGCCTGGACCTGGAGGACCCCGCCAACGAGCCCCAGTACGACAAGCCGGGCTTCCTGGAGATGGGCGTCTCCCCCGCCATGGCCCCCGACGCCCCCACCTATGTCACCCTGGACTTTGAGAAGGGCTGGCCCGTGGCCATCGACGGGGAGAAGATGAAGGCCAGCGACATCATCCGCAAGCTGAACAAGCTGGGCGGCGAGAACGGCATCGGCCTGCTGGACATCGTGGAGAACCGGTTAGTCATCGTGGAGAACCGGTTAGTGGGCATGAAGGACCGGGGCGTGTACGAGACTCCCGGCGGCACCATCCTCTACAAGGCCCACGAGGTGCTGGAGATGATCACCCTGGACAAGGACACCAAGCACATGAAGACCAAGCTGGCGGTGGACTTCGCCGACCTGATCTACAACGGCAAGTGGTTCACCCCCCTGCGGGAGGCCCTCCAGGCCTTCGCCGTGGACACCCAGAAGCACGTCACCGGCACCGTGAAGCTCAAGCTCTACAAGGGCAACATCATCACCGCCGGCGTCACCTCCCCCGAGACCCTGTACTCCGAGAACCTGGTCACCTTCGAGGAGAGCGACTACAACCAGGACGACGCCACCGGCTTCATCAACCTGTGGGGTCTGCCTGATACCGTCCAGGCGCTGCGGGAGCAGGGAAAGCTGAAATAATTCAGAAGGCAAAATGCAGAATGCAGAATGTTTGCAACCGATTCTGCATTCTGCATTCTTAATTCTGCATTGAGAACGGAGAATGCAATATGAAATTATGGGCAGGAAGATTTCAAAAAGAGACAGACACACTAGTAAATGATTTTAACTCCTCCATCCAGTTTGACGCCCGGCTGTACAAGCAGGACATCGCCGGCTCCATCGCCCACGCCCAGATGCTGGGCAAGCAGGGCATCATCGAGGAGCACGAGGTGGAGGCCATTGTAGACGGCCTGAAGGCCATCCTGGCCGACATTGAGGCCGACAAGGTGGAGTTCTCTGTGGACAACGAGGACATCCACATGAACATCGAGACCCTGCTCACCCAGCGCATCGGCGACGCGGGCAAGCGCCTGCACACCGCCCGGTCCCGAAACGACCAGGTGGCGGTGGACACCCGCCTGTATGTGAAGCAGGAGATTCCCGTCATCATCGACCAGATCCTGAATCTGGAGCAGGTGCTGGTGGAGCGGGCCAAGGAGCACACCGACACCGTCATGCCCGGCTACACCCACCTGCAACGGGCCCAGCCCACCACCTTCGGCCACTACATGATGGCCTACGCCAACATGTTCAAGCGGGACGTGACCCGGCTGGAGGACTGCCTGGAGCGGCTGGACGAGTGCCCCCTGGGGGCCGGCGCTCTGGCCACCACCACCTATGACATCGACCGGTTCCAGACGGCCCAGGCCCTGGGCTTCAAAAAGCCCACCGACAACTCCATGGACTCTGTCTCCGACCGGGACTACGCCATCGAACTGTTAAGCAGCCTGTCCATCCTGATGATGCACCTGTCCCGGTTCTCCGAGGAGATCATCCTGTGGTGCTCCTGGGAGTTCAAGTTCGTGGACCTGGACGACGCCTACTCCACCGGCTCCTCCATCATGCCCCAGAAGAAGAACCCCGACGTGGCCGAGCTGGTCCGGGGCAAGACGGGCCGGGTGTACGGCGACCTCGTCACCCTGCTGACCATGATGAAGGGTCTGCCCCTGGCCTACAACAAGGACATGCAGGAGGACAAGGAGGCCCTCTTTGACGCCATCGACACGGTGGAGGAGTGCCTGCCCGTGTTCGCCGCCATGGTGAACACCCTGTCGGTCCGCCGCCACAACATGGAGCGGGCGGCCGCCGGCGGCTTCATCAACGCCACCGACTGTGCCGACTACCTGGTGAAGAAGGGCATGCCCTTCCGGGAGGCCTATATGATCGTGGGCCGCCTGGTCAACCTGTGCATCAAGAACCACGAGACCCTGGACACCCTCACCCTCCGGGACTTCCGGGCCATCTCCGAGCTGTTCGACGAGGGCGTGTACGAGGCCATGGCTCTGAAAAACTGCGTCAACGGGAGAAAGGTCTACGGCGGCCCCTCCAAGGAAGCGGTTACCAAGCAGATCCAGCTTATCGAGGAGTTTGTTGCCCAGCGGAAGAAATAAGTTTTTAGGGGTGTTTCGCCGCCCCGGCGGCGTGGAGGTGGGGTTCCGCCCTGCGGGGCGGGTTCCTTTCTGCCCGGGCAGAAAGGAACCAAAGAACCGCCAAGGGGGAGCCACAGATCGAATGTGGCTTCGCCCCATCCGATATGCTGGCTCCCCCCTGGACCCCCATTTACGTGGCCGCCAATTAGGCAAACTGGTCTGCCGTCGCAAAGGCGCGGGCAGCTCAGCTGACTGGTTTCCTTTCTGTAACCGCTGCCGCTGAGCGTTCAATAACCTTCACGGGGCAGTTCTCCCGGTGGAAAGCGCGCCTTTGTTGTGGTGGGGCTCAAGTGCGGCTCAGAGAAACGGCGGAGACTCTTCCGGGTTCCCGTAGGGGCGGCCCTCACGGCCGCCCGTTCGTGGACGGAGCGGCGCGTCCTGGAGGCCGCGCCCTACAAAAAGAGGCGGTCCCTGAAAGGCGGTGGGGGCAAGCCCCCGCCCTACAAAGGCGGAAACATTCAAAGCAGGAGAATCTCTTTCAGGGCGGGCGGCCACATAGGGCCGCCCCTACAGAGAAAACAAACCGGGAGCTTGGCTCGGCAAAGCCAGGCGCAGAAGATGAACCGCAACGGCGGCAATTTTTGCAAACTCAGGGCCCAGTGGCCCGGAATGAAACGATAAAAGCCACTCAGATTTTGCGCGCCGGAAGTGCTGCAAAATCCAGCAGGTACGCGTTCCCCGCAACGGGGTCCGGGGAAAGGCGACTATGAGCACGAAGTGCTCATCCGGAGCCGTCCCCGGCGGCGTTTTGGTGACTTTGCCGCCGCGGGCAAAGTAACTCGCCCCGCAGGGCGAAACCCTTGCAAAGCGGCGCGCCGAGGTCGTCGCGCCCTACAGGCACTCGCCGTCCGCAGGCGGTGAAATTTCCCTGTGCCCAACCAGTTCAATCCGAATCCTGCCCCCTCATCCGTCTGGCCTTCGGCCAGCCACCTTCCCCCCAGGGGGAAGGCTGAGAGAGAAGAGGCGAAACACAGTTTCGCACAAAATTCTTTTGCCTACTTTTCTTTTAAGAAAAGTAGGAGGAGGTGAACACCCACGAACAAACCTAAAATTTTCATCGACGGCAAGGGCGGCGTAGTGGGCGCGAAGATTTACGAGCTGCTGTCCCAGCGGGACGACCTGGAGTTTCTCATCATCGACCCGGACAAGCGCCGGGACGTGGAGGAGCGGAAGAAGTTTCTGAACGCCGCCGACCTGGTCCTCCTGTGCCTGCCGGAGGACACCGCCCGGGAGACCATCCCCCTGGTGGAAAACCCCAGCACCCGGATTCTGGACACCTCCCCCGCCCACCGCACCGAGCCGGGCTGGGTGTACGGCTTCGCCGAGCTGCTGCCGGGACAGCGCCAGCGCATCCGCTTCTCCAAGCGGGTGTCCAACCCGGGCTGTCACGCCTCGGGCTTCCTGTCCACCGTGGCTCCCCTGGTGAAGCTGGGTATTCTGCCCCCGGACTACCCGGTCTCCTGCTTCTCCATCACCGGCTACTCCGGCGGCGGCAAGGAGATGATCGCCGAGTTCCAGGACCCCGACCGGGACCCGGCCCTGGCCTGTCCCAGCCTCTACTCCCTGGGGCTGCGGCACAACCACTTGAACGAGATGCAGCACATCGCCGGGCTCACCGCTCCGCCGGTGTTCACCCCCATTTTAAGCGACATGTACAGCGGCATGTCCACCTCGGTCCCCCTGCAGAACCGGCTGCTGAAAGGACACCCCACCGCAGAGGACGTGTGCGAGATGCTCGCCTCCTACTACGAGGGGCAGACGCTGGTGTCGGTGGCCCCCTTCGGGAGCCAGGGGCCCCGCCTGAACTCCGGCGCCTTCGCCGGCAGCAGCCGCCTGGAGATCACCGTGTGCGGACACGAGGAGCAGACCCTGCTCACGGCCCGGTTCGACAACCTGGGCAAGGGGGTGGCGGCCGCCGCCATTCAAAATTTAAATCTGATGCTGGGCTTTGACGAGACAGCGGGAATTCCCCTGTGACCGGCTTTCCCACATCTGACTAGGAGGTAAACGCTATGTCCAATACCCATCTGGATCGGGCCACTATTCTCACCGAGGCCCTGCCCTACATCCAGCGCTACAACGGCAAGATCGTCGTGGTCAACTGCGGCGGCGTGGCCATGGACCAGGAGCTGCGGGACGCCGTGGCCACCGACATCACCCTGCTCCGCCTGGTGGGCGTCAAGGTGGTGCTGGTCCATGGCATCGGCCCCGAGGTGCGCCAGGCTTTGAAGGAGGCCGGGAAGGAGCTGCCCGTGGTGGACGGCTTCCCCCAGGTAAACGAGAATGCCATCGACCTGGTGCAGGAGACTCTGTGCGGCAAGGTAAACAAGACCCTGGTGGCCACCCTGAACAAGCTGGGCGCCAAGGCCATCGGCCTGTGCGGCATTGACGGGGGCTTCCTCACCGCCAAGTCCGCCGGCGGGGACTACCCCTGCACCGGCGAGCTGGTCCAGGTGGACGGCGGCCTCCTGGAGGACTTCCTGTCCAAGGGCTACACCCCCGTGGTGGCCACCATCGCCCAGGGGGCCGAGGACCCCACTCAGGTGTACAGCGTCAGCGCCAACCACACCGCTGCCAAGCTGGCGGTGGCCCTGAAGGCGGAGAAGCTCATCCACCTGGTGGCGGCCGAGCAGCTGCTCCACACCCCCGAGTCCCCGGACGCGCCCATCCCGGTGCTCCCCCTGTCCCAGGTGCCCGCCCTCATCCGCAACGGGACCATCCCGGCGGACATGGCCGGCAAGGTGAACTTCAGCGTGGAGGCGGTGCGCTCCGGCGTCAAGTCCGCCACCCTGCTGGACGGGAGCGTCCCCCACGCTATTCTGCTGGAGCTGCTGTCCGACGAGGGCATCGGCACCATGCTGACCCACTAAGAGAGGTGACCGAAGATGAAAAAGGATTTGCTCAAGCTGCTGGATCTGACGGGTGAGGAGATTCTCAAGATCCTGGACACGGCGGACCAGCTGAAATTCAG
>CASFKT010000137.1 GCA_949295195.1 uncultured bacterium
CAAAATCTGAGTGACGCTCTAAATTCCCGCCGGGCCACTGGGCCCTGGGTTTGCAAAAATTAGAACTGGTGCGGTTCAAGGAGTGCGCCTGGCTTTGCCAAGCCAACGCTCCCGGTCTGATTTCTGCCGTAGGGGCGGCCCCATGTGGCCGCCCGCCACAACGGGAGTTCGCCCCTGTAGGGCGCGGCCTCCCGGACGCGCCGCTTTCCCATCTTCAATATGGCGGGCCGGCCAGTGTCCGGCCCCTACGAAAGGACGGGGCGCTTCTGCATATACCGTAGGGGCGGCACACCGGGCCGCCCGGCATTTCCACACAACTTGAGCCCCACCGCAACAAAGGCGCTTTCAACAAGGGGAGTTCCAGACTCTCACATACCGCCCAGTGAGCGGCAGCGAAAGACGAGGAGCAGGCATTCAGCTGAACATCCCGCGCCTTTGCGATAACCGCCAATCCCGCCTAATTGGCGGCCCCCGTAAAACGGGGGTCTGGGGGAATTCAGCATGGCGAACGAAGTTCGCCCCTGTGAATTCCCCCAGCGTCTTTTGGTTCCTTTTCCACGTGGAAAAGGAACCCGCCCCGCAGGGCGGAATTCCTCGCCGCCGCAGCGGCGAACTCCCCTGTTAACTCAAACTCTCCAGCTCCTCCATCCACAGAGCCGCCACCGCGTCGGACGGCATCCGCCAGTCGCCCCACGAAACGCTCCGCGTTCCGTGGGGACCCGGATATTTGAAATCCTCGGGCGGAGTGAATCCGCCCTGCGGCAAGGTTTTCGCCCATGGCGAAAACGCTTGGACGCGCCTTCGGCGCGGGCCCGCTTCGCGGGCCGGGGCGACTGGGGAAGCGTTACTGCAATTCTTCCAGCTCTGCCATCCACAAAGCCGCCACCGCGTCGGACGGCATCCGCCAGTCGCCCCGGGGGGACAGGGTGACGGAGCCCACCTTGGGACCGTCGGGCAGGCAGGAGCGCTTGAACTGCTGGGTAAAGAACCGGCGGTAGAAGTTGTTCAGCCACTTGAGGATCGTGGCCCGGTCGTACCGGTCCCCCAGGGCGTACTCCGCCAGACGGAACACCTTCTTGGGGGAGAAGCCCCACCGGACGGCGTAGTACAGGAAGAAGTCGTGGAGCTCATAGGGCCCCACCAGGTCCTCGGTCCTCTGGCTGATCTTGCCCCCCACGGCGGGCAGCAGCTCGGGGGAGACAGGGGTGTCCAGGATGTCGTCCAGCACGGCGGACAGCCTGGGGTCCTCGCTGCCCTTGTCGTCGGAGACGAAGGACACCAGGTGGCGCACCAGAGTCTTGGGGATGCCGGCGTTCACCGCGTACATGGACATGTGGTCCCCGTTGTAGGTGGCCCAGCCCAGGGCCAGCTCACTCAGGTCGCCGGTGCCGATGACCATGCCGCCGGTCTGGTTGGCGATGTCCATGAGCACCTGGGTGCGCTCCCGGGCCTGGCCGTTCTCAAAGGTGACGGAGTGGTCCTCCATGGACTGGCCGATGTCCTTGAAGTGGACCTTCACCGCCTCGCCGATGTCGATGCGCTTCAGGGTGGCCCCCAGGCGCTCGGCCAGCTCCATGGCGTTGTCCCGGGTGCGGTCGGTGGTGCCGAAGCAGGGCATGGTCACCGCGATGATGTCGCTGGCCGGACGGTCCAGCAGCTTCATGGCCACTGCGGTAATCAGGATGGCCAGGGTGGAGTCCAGGCCGCCGGACAGGCCCACCACGGCGGTCTTGGCCCGGGTGTGCTCCAGGCGCTTGGTCAGGCCCAGGGCGGCGATCTTCAGAATCTCGTTGCACCGCTCCGCCCGGTCCCCCGCGTCCTCAGGCACGAAGGGGTTGGGGGAGACGTACCGGGTGAGCTTGGTCTTGCCCAGCTCCAGCTCGAAATAGTTGGAGTAGGCATACTCTCCCCCGGCGGGGAAGGTGGTCATGCGCCGGCGCTCATAGGCCAGCCGGTCCACATCGATCTCGCTGACGGTGAGGCCGGTGGCAAACCGCCGCTCCGCCAGCAGGGAGCCGTTTTCGGCAATCAGGTTGTGGCCGCCGAACACCAGGTCGGTGGAGGACTCCCCCTCCCCCGCGTCGGCGTACACATAGCCGCACGCCAGCCGGGCGGACTGGCCCGTCACCAACTGCCGCCGGTAGTCGGCCTTGCCCACCACCTCGTCGCTGGCGGACAAATTCAGAATCAGCGTGGCCCCCTGGGCGCACAGGCGTGTGGAGGGGGGATCGGCGACCCAAAGATCCTCACAGATCTCCACCCCAAGGACCAGATTGGGCATGTTGCAGCTGAAGATCTGGTAGGGGGAAAGCCCCACGACCTTCTGGCCCGCGAATTCCATGGTGCAGTCGAGGAAGCTGCTGTCCGCGGCGGAGGCGAACCACCGTCTCTCATAGAACTCCCCGTAGTTGGGGATGTGGGTCTTGGGCACCAGCCCCAGAATCTGTCCCTTGTGGATGACGGCGGCGCAGTTGTAGAGCTTGTTGTTGGCCCGCACCGGCAGGCCCACGGCGGCCACCATGTCCAGGTTCCGGGTGGCCTCCAGGATGGTCCTCAGGCCCTCCTCCGCCCCCCGGAGCAGGGTGTCCTGGAGAAACAGGTCCCCGCAGGTGTAGCCGGTGAGGCACAGCTCGGGCAGGCACAGCACCCGCACCCCCTGCTTGTCCGCCTCCCGCATGAGGGTAAATATCTGTTCCGCGTTATAGCGGCAGTCCGCCACCCGGATCTTGGGGGTGCCGGCCGCTACCTTTACAAATCCGTCCCGCATCTTGAAAAACCTCCCTTGCGGTCTCGCTTTCACAACTTGTATCATACCCCAACCCAGAGGGAAAAGCAACCTGCCTATTTCCGCTTGAGCAGCCGGATGTCGTCCCCGAAAAAGTGGAGGATGTAGAACTCCCCCAGCAGGCGGGAGGAGATCTGGGGCGTATACCGGCGCACCACGTCCTCGGGGGTCAGGTTGGAGGAGATCACCGTCCGCCGGTCGCTCACCAGCCGTGTGTTGATGAGCTCATACAGGGCGGACTGGGTGAACTGGGTGGTGAGCTCGCTGCCCAGGTCGTCCAGAATCAGCAGGTCGCAGTTGAGGTACCGCCGGGTCTCATCCCGGGCGGTCTGCACCCCCTCCGCGTCCCGCTGGAACTTTCGGTTCTCAAACTGGGCAAAGATGTTCCCCGCCGTGTCGTACACCACAGAGAACCCCTGCTCGGACACGCTGCGGGCAATGCAGGCGGACAGGAAGGTCTTGCCCAGGCCGGGAGCCCCGGTGAGAAACAGGTTTTTAAAGTGGAAGCGGCCAAACTTCTGGGCGTAGTTCAGGCACACCTCGTACACCAGATCCATGTTGGTCCTGGGGGAGGAGGCCCGGCCGGGCCACAGCTGGTCGCTGTAGTAGTCCAGGCGGAAGGCGTCGAAGGACTGCTCCCCCAGGTCCAGCAGCTTGGACAGCTCCTGAATCTGCTCCTGGGCGCACAGCTTCTTCAGGCACTCGCACATCTGGGCCCCCCGCCAGCCGGTATCCCCGCACTTGGGACAGGCGGGCTTGTCGTCCAGGGCGTCCTCGGGCAGGCCCAGGGCCCCCAGCAGCACCGCCCGCTCCTGCTGGATCTCCAGGTTTTTGTCCCGGACCGCCTGGAGGGTCTGGCGCATGTTCCCCCCCTGGCGCAGGGAGGCGGCGGCCAGCTCAGCCATGGTCCTCTGGAGCTGCCGGTCCAGCTGGGCCAGCCGGGGCTCTCTGGCGTAGGCCTTCCGCCGGAGCTCCTCCCGCCGGTCCTCCCGCTGGCGCTTCTGCTCCTCCAGCCGGGCGGCGGCCCGGCGCAGGATGTTGGGATCGTATGCCATCTGCTCACTCCTCCTGCTTCATCTGTTCCATCAGGCGGCGGATGCGCTCCATGTCCTCCCGGGCCCGCTGGTCCTCCCGGCTGGCGGCCGCCTGGCTCTGGGGGGCGACGGGGGCGGCCTGAACCGGCCTGGGGTCCCGGTCCCCCGCCTGGATGGCCGCCAGGGTGTGGAGCCCCTTCTCATGCCACCGGCGGAGAATGCCGTTCATATAGCTCCAGTCCAGGGACTGCTTCTTCATAATGGTCCGCTCATAGGCCGCCCGCAGGGCCTCGTCGTCAAAGCCCATCTCGTCCCAGGCGGCGATGTACTTCTTCTCCCGCTCCACCAGAGGCCGGGGCGGGATGTCCAGCAGCCGGAGCACCTGGGCCCCCCGGCCCCGCAGGCGGACCAGCTTTTGGAGGTACTGCTCCGCCGCGTCCACCGTGTCGATGCCCTTCCGGGCCCAGACAAACCCCTCCCGGCGGATCTGGGAGAGGAAGGGTTTTCTTCCCGGCCCGTACTTGCGCTCCATCTCCTCAATACACCAGTTCACCAGCAGGCAGATAACCTCCGCCGGCAGGGCTAGGTGGTCATATAAGGTATAGAGCACCTTCAGGTCGTTGGCGGTGAGCTTCTTGCCCAGCCGCCGCTCCACCTCGTCGGCCAGGGCAGGGAAGGCGGAACTCCGGTCCCCCAGGGCGGCGTTGATATCCTCCAGGGCATACTCCGGGGGCGGGGCCTCCGGGGGCTCCTCCGGCGCCGCCGGGGCGGCGGTGAGGGAGAGGGAGGCCAGCCCCTGGTCCTGGAGCTGTTTCAGGGCGGCGCGCTTCCGCTCCTCCGGCCAGCGCAGCCCCTCCGGGCTTCCCCGGCGCAGCAGGTGCAGGTACAGCAGGGCCGCGTCCCCGCTGTCCAGCTTGATCAGGCGGTCGGCCGCCTGGTCGGTCATAGCGAGAATGCTCCCCGGGGTCAGCAGCTGTGCCATGGCTTTCTCCTCCTCTCCGCGTCTGCATGCTCCCCCATTTTACCGCAAAATCCGCCGGGAGTAAACAGGAAACCGCACCGGAGTCCTGGGGCAAAAATTTTCTCCTTTTTCCGGATACCCGCATGGACTTTTTTCCGGTTCCGGTATACAATACCTCTTACCCTAAAAGCGGCTCCGGTCCGCCGGAGGCGGAGAACCTGAGAAAAGGAGAGAGGATATGGTTCAAAATCTGACGGAGGGACGGCCCCTGAAGCTGCTGTTTTTCTTTGCCCTGCCCATGGTGGCGGGCAATTTGTTCCAGCAGCTGTACAACATGGTGGACACCATGGTGGTGGGGAAGTTCGTGGGGGAGGACGCGGTGGCGGCCGTGGGCTCCTCTTTCCCCATTGT
>CASFKT010000138.1 GCA_949295195.1 uncultured bacterium
TGGCAAAGCGGTCGATAAAATAGCGGTCGTGGGAGACAAAGAGCAGATTGCCCTCGTACTCCTCCACGGCCTCCTCGATCCACTCCCGGCTCTGGATGTCCAGGTGGTTGGTGGGCTCGTCCAAGATCAGGAGGTTGATCTTCTCGTCCATGAGCATGCACAGCCGCAGGCGGCTCTGCTCCCCGCCGGACAGGGCGGACACGGGCTTGAATACGTCCTCCCCCCGGAACTTGAAGGCCGCCAGCCGGTTCCGGGCGGTCTGTGCGGTGCAGTCCTGTTCATAGATGAGGGTGTCCACCAGGTTCCGCTCCGGGTGATCGAAGTGGACGTGCTGGGGCAGGTAACCTACCTTTACTGTCGGTCCCATGCGGACCTTTCCGGCGTCCGGCTCCTCTTCCCCCAGGAGAATTTTCAGCAGGGTGGTCTTACCGCTGCCGTTGTCCCCCAGCAGGGCGATGCGCTCGCCCCCCGCCACCTCTAAACTCAGGTTGGAGAACAGAGTGCGCTCCCCAAAGGACTTGGTCAGCCCCTTGATGGTGAGCACCTCGTCCCCCCGGAACTCCCGCTCCCCGAAGCGGACCTCCATCTTTCGCTCCCTGGTGGGGCGGTCGGTGGTGCGCATGCGCTCGATGCGCTTCTCCATGGACTTGACCCGCTTGAAGGTCTTGTCCATGCCGGAGTAGGCCCAGACGCGCATCTGCTCGGCGGCCTTCTCCAGCTGCTCAATCTTGGCCTGCTCCTTCTCGTACTGGCGGAGCTTCTCCTCGTACCGGCGCTCCTTCTCCACCACGTAGAAGCTGTAGTTGCCGGAGTAGAACTCCGCCTTCCCGGCCTGGATCTCCACGATGCGGTTAACCACCTTGTCCAGGAAGTACCGGTCGTGGGAGACGGTGAGCACCGTCCCCTTGAACTTGTCCAGGTACTCCTCCAGCCACTCAGTGGCCCGCAGGTCCAGGTGGTTGGTGGGCTCGTCCAGCAGGAGGATGTCCGTGTCCTCCAGAATGAGCCGGGCCAGGTTCACCCGGGTCTTCTCCCCTCCGGAGAGTTTTTCGAAGAGCTGCTCCCGCATGCTCTGGGGGATGGTCAGGCCGTTGCACACCTTGTTGGTCTTGGTGTCCGTCTCATAGCCCCCGGCGGCCTCAAAGGCGGCGGTGAGCTTGTCGTACCGGGCCAGGAGGGCGGGGTCGGTCCCCTCCCCCATCTGCTCCGCCAGGGCGGCCATCTCCCGCTCCATCTCCCGCAGGGGCTCAAAGGCGGTGGCCAGCACATCCTCCACGGTGTACCCCGCCGGGTAGACGGGGATCTGGGAGATGAGGCCCATGCGCTTGCCCGGCGCAATGACCACATCCCCCTCGTCATAGTCCATGACCCCCGTGAGAATGCGGAGCAGGGTGGTCTTGCCGCAGCCGTTGGGGCCCAGCAGCCCCACCCGCTCCCCAGTGTCCACCTGGAAGGTAAGTCCGTCTAAAATTTTATGTCCAACCTCAAACTCCTTCACCAGGTTGGAAACTGAAATGTCGATCATAGTGTCCTCGTCGCGTTATTTCTCAGCAATATCCATAGTATTCCGCCCAGTAGAAGGGACCGACCTCTGTTACGATCCAATTTTCCAGAGGCACCAGCGTCAAACGGCTCACCGGGACCGGGTCCTCAATGTGATAAATTGTGGTATTGGGCGGATTGTCGAACCACTTCAGAAAAGCGTCCTCCGGCACGGCCTCCCGCACCTGCATGGTGGCCGCAACGATGGGGTGTCCTCCCCACAGCACAGCCAGCCGCAGCGCCCCCATAGGGGTGAGAAAGAAATAGCCCAGCAGCAGGATGCCGCAGATCAGGGCGGTCAGTTTGGTCACTGTTTTCCATGTCCATGCTCTCATGCCCGGTCGCCTTCTTTGAACTGAAATGTCGATCATAGTGTCCTCGTCTGATTCAGTCTTGTCTTTCCGTTCAGCCGTTCCTCGCAAGGGTCCACATTGATAAGCCTTCCCCCCGGTGGGGGGAAGGTGCCCCCGAAGGGGGCGGATGAGGGGGCAGCGGTTTCTCGAACGGTCTCACCCTCATTCGTCACGGCCTCCGGCCGTGCCACCTTCCCCCTGAAAGGGGGAAGGCATTGATTTACCCTTCAGGTGTCAGCTCCACCAGCCGGGCCACCAGCTCCTCCATCTTCATGCCCCGGGAGGCCTTGACCAGGATGGTGCTGTCCGGCTTGACGATCTCAGGCAGGACGGCCCTGGCCTCCGCCTTGTCTCTGCAGTAGTAGACCTGGGGCACGCCGGTGGCCCTGGCCCCCTGGGCGATGTGCTTGGCCTCGTCCCCCACCGCCACCAGGCAGTGGATGTTCTGCTTGCCCAGGCACTCCCCCACCTCGGTGTGGAGGGCGGGCGAGTAGGGCCCCAGTTCGAACATATCCCCCAGCACGGCGGCCTTATAGCTGCTGTGGCTGTCGGAGAGCACCCGGATGGCCGCCCGCATGGACTGGGGGTTGGCGTTGTAGGTGTCGTCCAGAATGGTGATGTTCTCCCCCCGCTGCACCAGGTTCATGCGCATGCGGGTGGGTACAAAGCGGGAAATCCCCTTCTCGATCTCGCAGGCGGTGAGTCCGAAGTGCTCCCCTACCGCCGCGGCGATGAGGGTGGGGTAGATCATGTGCTCCCCCAGAGCGGGGATCTTCACCTCCCGGTCCATGGCCGGGGTGGTGAGGTGGCAGTGGATGTGGCTCACCCCGTCCCCGCCGGTGACCTGGGCCCGGTACTCCGCCTTTTCACCGGGGTGTTCCCCCGGAGGGTGACCAGCATCTCGTCGTCGGCGTTGAGGATGAGCAGGCCGTTCTCCTTCCGGATGTGGGGCAGCAGCTCGCACTTGGCCTTGAAGATGTTCTCCCGGCTGCCCAGCTTCTCAATGTGGGCGTCACCGATGTTGGTGATGACCCCCACTTCGGGGCGGACGATGTCCCCCAGGTAGTCGATCTCCCCGAACTTGTCCATTCCCATCTCCAGCACCCCCATCTGGTAGGTGCGGTCCAGGCGGAGCAGGGTCAGAGGCAGGCCGATGTTGTTGTTGAAGTTGCCCTCGGTCTTCAGGACCTTGTACTTTACACCCAGCACGGCGGCGATCATGTCCTTGGCGGTGGTCTTGCCCACGCTGCCCGTCACCCCCACGAAGGGGATGGGAAAGCGGTCCTTGTACCAGGCGGCCAGGTCCCGCAGGGCCCGCTGGGTGTCCTTTACCTTAATATAAAAGCGGTCCTCCCGATAGCTCTCCCGCTCCCGCTGGGTGAGGCAGCCCGCCGCGCCCCCCTCCAGGGCAGAGTTGATGTAGGCGTGGCCGTCAAAGCGCTCCCCCACCAGGGGGATGAACAGGGATCCCGGGTGGATGTTCCGGCTGTCGGTGTCCACATGGGAGACCGTCTGCTCCAGACCGGCCGCCGGGCCGATGAGGGTCCCCCCCACCGCCTCCAGCAGCTCCCGCAGAGTAATGGCTTCCATGGGCCGTTACGCTCCTTCCTTCCGCACCCGGAGGGAGACCTCCACGATGGTCTCGCACAGCGCGGCGTAGTCGATGCCCACCGCCGCCGCCTCCTGGGGCACCAGGCTGGTGGGGGTCATGCCGGGCAGGGTGTTGATCTCCAAAAAGTAGGGGGTGCCGTCCTGGGTGACGATGAAGTCCGCCCGGGCGTACACCGACAGCCCGATGGCCTGGAAGACCGCCTGGGCCGCCTGGCCCACCTTCTCCTCCCACTCCGGGGGGATCTCCGAGGGGCACACCTCCTTGGCGGCGCCGGGCTGGTACTTGTTCTCATAGTCGTAAAAATCCGCCTGGGGGATGATCTCAATGGAGGGCAGGGCCTTGCCGTCCAGCACGGCCACCTGGATCTCCCGTCCCTTGATGTACTGCTCCAGGACGGTGCGGCCGCCCAGGGCCATGCTCTCCTCCAGGCCGCGGCGCAGGGCCGCCCGGTCGTGGGCGATGGTCACCCCGATGGAGGAGCCGCTGGCGATGGGCTTGACCACCGCGGGCAGAGGGGTGTTCTCCACCAGCCCCTCCAGGTTGTCCGCCGTGACGGTGACCGTCTCCCACCGGGGGGTGGTCACCAGGCCGGACACCAGGCGCTTGGTCATATCCTTATCCATGGCGATGGCGGAGGCCAGGCAGCCCGCCCCGGTGTAAGGCACGCCCAGCAGGTCCAGGGCGGCCTGGATGCGGCCGTCCTCCCCGCAGGAGCCGTGGAGAGCCAGGAACACCACGTCGGCTCCGGCGCACAGCTCCAGCACCCCGGGACCGATGGCGGAGGGGCTCTGGTCCTTCCGGCTCCGGCGCACCTCGTTCAGGTCGGGGGCCTGGGGGCTCACCTTTTTAAACTCCTGGGGGACGGGGGCCTCATAGGGGTCCACGGCGGGGTCGCGCCCCTCCATGCCGAAAAACAGGTCCACCAGGGCCGTCTGGTGCCCCTTGGACCGCAGGGCCTCGCACACCATGGCGCCGGAGGACAGGGAGACGTTGCGCTCCGGGCTCAGGCCGCCGGCCAGTACGACAATTTTCATGGTATCAACCACCTTATACCTGATTTGGTTCTTGGGAAATTTGGAATTCCTTCTTCTCACAGTCTACACGCTGACCATGTATTTTATCACATTCCTTTGAAATACTCAAGACAACAGGCGCATTTTGGACCGCCTGCTTTTGGAAGGAGCGCGGGCGTCCAGCTCCCAGACGCAGAAACTACCAGCGGAGCAGAAGTCCGCCCCGCTGGTAGTTGTCCAAATCAATTTACTTGGTGCCGAAGATCCGGTCGCCGGCGTCTCCCAGACCGGGGACGATGTAGCCGTGGTCGTTGAGCTTCTCGTCCACACCGGCCACGTAGATGTCCACGTCGGGGTGGGCCTCCCGCACGGCCTTGATGCCCTCAGGGGCGGCCAGGATGTTCATGAGCTTGATGTGCTTGCAGCCGTAGTTCTTCATAAAGTGGATGGCCGCCACAGCGGAGCCGCCGGTGGCCAGCATGGGGTCCAGGACGATCACGTCCCGCTCGGCGATGTCGTTGGGCATCTTGCAGTAGTACTCCACGGGAGCCAGGGTCTCCGGGTCCCGGTACAGGCCGATGTGGCCCACCTTGGCCGAGGGGATCAGGGTGAGGATGCCCTCCACCATGCCCAGGCCGGCCCGCAGGATGGGGACGATGGCCAGCTTCTTGCCCGCCAGCACCCGGAAGGTCCCGGTGGCCACGGGGGTCTTGATCTCCACCTCTTCCGTGGGCAGGTCCCGGGTGGCCTCATAGCACTCCAGGGTGGCGATCTCGGAGACGATCTCCCGGAACTCCTTCACGCCGGTGCGCTCGTCCCGGAGGATGCTCAGCTTGTGCTGCAGCAGCGGATGGTCTAACACATGTACTTTGCTGTCATTTTCATACATTGCAATCAAGCCCCTTCTTTTGGTTCATTTTCTTGGGTCAGCGGCCCTGCCGCTCCCGTTCCAGCCGTTCCCGCTCCGCCTGAGACAGGCGGTGGTACACCGGGACCAGGTCCTGTCCTTTGACCAGCTTTCCGGCCCGAGCCAGCTCCACCGCCGCCCGGGCCACCCCCCACGCGCTCTGCATGCGCAGGGGCTCGGGGGCCAGCTCCAGCTGGAGCCCGGCCTCTCGAAGGGTATTATAACACAGCTTGGCCCCGTCTCCAACGACAATTTTTCGTTTTTGGATTTTTTTCAGCTCCTCCCCCAGCTCCTCCAGGGAGATGGCCCGGTCGGGGGTCAGCCGCTCCAGCTTCTCCCCGTCGGTCTGGAACAGGGCGTTATACACCTGCTTGCGCCGGGCGTCCATGGCGCACACGATGACCGCGTCCTCGTAAAAGGCCAGGGGCCAGGCCATGGACTCCAGGGTGGAGCAGGCCGCGCAGTCCTTGTCCGCCCCCCAAGATAACCCCTTGGCGGTGGCCACCCCGATGCGCAGCCCGGTGAAGGACCCCGGCCCCGCCGCCACCGCGATCACGTCCACCTCCTCCAGAGAGGTCCCGCAGTTTTTCAGCAGGTCCCGGGCCATGGGCAGCAGGGTGCGGCTGTGGGTGAGGCCGCTGTTCTGAAAGTTCTGGGCGATGAGCCCATCCTCCCCCCACAGGGCCGCCGAACAGGCGGTGGCGGAGGATTCTAAGGCTAAAATTTTCATGGTTATTTTCCTTCTTTGTCTTTTTCAAGGGGGAGTCTCGCCGTTTGCTTTTTATAAACCTTCCCCCTGGGGGCCGACTCCCCTTGTCAAGGGGAGATGTCGCGAAGCGACAGAGGGGGTAGGGACAGGTGGCCCGAAGGGCCGGATGAGGTGGCAATAATGAAAATCATGAAATAGGGGACGTTGAATACAGGGGATTTCGCCGCCTGCGGGCGGCGAGTGACTTTGCCCGCGGCGGCAAAGTCACCAAAACGCCGCCGGGGACGGCTCCGGATGAGCACTTCGTGCTCATAGTCGCCTTTCCCCGGACCCCTGTTTACGGGAGTTACCCCTTAAAGTGGGCACAACCTTTCCGGCGCGCAAGACCAGGAGTGCTTGGGTGCCATTCCGTCCGGCCCCACTGGGGGCCTGCGCTGGAAGAAAATTGGGACTGGCGCGGTCCCAGTTCTGCGCCTGAGTTTGCCGAACCAACGTTTCCGGGGCCGGTTTCCGCCGTAGGGGCGACCCTTGTGGTCGCCCGCGGGCCGGTCTGGGACCGGCCCCTGTGAGAAGAACGGGACCGTCCCTGCATCCGCGTAGGGGCGGGTGTCCCCATCCGCCCGTAGGTAGCCACCCTTCTGTAGGGGCGGCTATCAGCCGCCCGCCGTCAGGAACCCGATCCATCCGCAGAGGTAGCACACCGGACCGCCCTCCTCAACGAATTTCCGCTTCAGAGGCGAAACCCACTCCCGCACAAAACTTCTTTCCAAACTTCCTTTTTAAAGAAGGTCTGGAGCGTTGCGGATGGAGATGACTCTCTGATCGTCGCTCTCCCCCCGCCGGATGTCCACCCAGATGGGCTCCTCCTCAAAGGCGCCCTCGGCGTGCTCGCTCCACTCCACGGCGCACACGCCGCCCCGGGCCAGGTAGTCCTCCCAGCCGATGTCAAAGAGCTCCTCCGGGGAGTCCATCCGGTACAGGTCGAAGTGGAACAGAGGCAGCCGTCCCCCCTCGTACTCGTTGACGATGGTAAAGGTGGGGCTGGTCACCCGGTCGGTGACCCCCAGGCCCCGGGCCAGCCCCCGGGTAAAGGCGGTCTTGCCTGCCCCCAGGTCGCCGGTGTAGGCGATCACGTCCCCCGGCCGCAGCCGGGCGGCCAGGCGCTCCCCCAGGGCCTCGGTCTCCTGGGCGCTGTTGGAAATATACTCCATGGGATCTCCCCCGCGTTCACAAAATGTTTTCAGAATCTTTTTGATTATAACACAGATACCCTTCCCCTTTCCACAAAAAAGTGATAAAATATAGGGCCGTATTCCATTTGACCGGAGGTGAACCTGTGAATACCCTGTTCTCCCCCCTTCAGGAGTTCTGGAAAAAAGGGGACAAGCTCCTTCTGCTCCTGTGTCTGCTGGCCAGCGCCTATGGCGTGGCGCTGATCTATTCCGCCAC
>CASFKT010000139.1 GCA_949295195.1 uncultured bacterium
CCTGGCCAGCTATCTGGTCTTTGTGCGCCAGTCCGCCATGCCCATCAACCAGCTGACCCAGCAGGGCAACTTCCTCCTGGTGGCCCTGGCCGGCGCCGAACGCATCTTCCGCACCATGGAGGAGGAGCCCGAGGTGGACCAGGGCACTGTGGAGCTGGTCCGGGTGCGCCAGGAGGCGGACGGGACACTGACCCCCTGCCGGGAGTCCACCGGCCGCTGGGCCTGGCGGGACTCCGCCCGGCCGTCGGCCCCTCTCGTTCCTCTGCGAGGGGATGTGCGGTTCGACCATGTCACCTTCGGCTATGAGCCGGGGCAGACCGTTCTGAGAGACCTGAGCCTCTATGCCAAGCCCGGCCACAAGATCGCCTTTGTGGGCTCCACCGGGGCGGGCAAGACCACCATCACCAACCTGATCAACCGCTTCTACGACGTGACCGGCGGAACCATCACCTACGACGGCATTGATGTGCGGGACATCCGCAAGGACGACCTGCGCCGCAGTCTGGGCATCGTCCTCCAGGACACCCACCTGTTCACCGGCACCGTGGCGGACAACATCCGCTTCGGCAAGCTGGACGCCACCCAGGAGGAGGTGGAGCGGGCCGCCCGCATCGCCAACGCCCACTCCTTCATCAGCCGCCTGCCCCAGGGGTACGACACTATGGTCACCGGGGACGGGGCCAACCTGTCCCAGGGTCAGCGGCAGCTATTGGCCATCGCCCGGGCCGCCGTGGCCGATCCCCCGGTGCTCATTCTGGACGAGGCCACCTCCTCCATCGACACCCGCACCGAGGCCCTGATTGAAAAGGGGATGGACGCCCTGATGGAGGGCCGCACCGTGTTCGTCATCGCCCACCGCCTGTCCACCGTGCGCAACGCCAATGTGATTCTGGTGCTGGAGCACGGGGAGGTGGTGGAGCGGGGGAGCCACCAGGACCTGCTTGCCCAGAAGGGGGAGTATTACCAGCTCTACCACGGGATGTTTGAGCTGTCCTGAAACACAGGCTGTCGAAAAAGTTTGCAGAGGTTTTTCGACAAACTGAGGCCCCGCGGCGCGCGTTTTGCGCATGCCGCGGGGCCTCTCTGTACAGCTTACTTCTTCGACAGGGCCTCCCGGTCCTGAAGCATGGCCTCCACCTCCCGGCGGGGACAGCGGTAGTCCCCCTCCCCCCGGCGGTAGTAGGTGCCGGTGTAGGGGTCCTGACCGATGTACACGGGCCGGTCCTTGGCCGGGGCCCGGGGGACGAAGATGGCCACCACCTCGTTGCGGCCATTCTTCAAAATCTGCACGTCCTCCTCCCGGAGCAGGTTGACGCTGACCACGCTCCGATCCCGGACCATGGACCAGAACTCCTCCACCAGCTCCTCCGGGTCAAAGAGGGGGACCGAGTAGAGGGAGCCGTCCCCCTTGTCCTCCGCCACCCCCAGGAGGATCACGCCCCCCAGGGTGTTGGCAAAGGCGGAGTATGTCTCCCACAGGCTCTGGGGCAGACCGCCCTGGGCCCGCTTGGCCTCAACGCGGTTGTCCTCCCGGTACTCCTCCAAAAATTCCAGATGCTCCAGCGCCACGGGGATTCCCTCCTGTCTCTCTATCTGTTTTGTGTTTGCCGGTCAAAAAAGTCCCACGCGTTTTTCCACAAAATTTTTTCCGCCGTATCCCGGCCCAGTTTTTCCTCCAGGTACCGCCCCAGCTCCGGGACTTTTTCACATCCGTCCAGGCAGGGGGGCAGATCCGCCCCGTCGAAGTCGGAGCCCAGAGCCAGGCAGTGCTCCAGCCCCAGCTCCAGAAAATGGGCGGCATGGCGGTACACATCCTCAAACTCCGCCGGCCTGCCGTCGGAGCGCAGGAAGGGGGAGTAGTAGTTCAGCCCCACCAATCCGCCCCGCCGGGCAATCTCCCGGGCCTGACTGTCGGTGAGGTTCCTCCGGTGGGGGCACAGGGCCCGGGCATTGGAGTGGGAGGCCGCAACCGGGGCATCCGTCTCCTCCATCAGGTCCCAGAACCCCCGGTCGTTCAGGTGGGAGACGTCCAGCACAATCCCCTGCCGGATCAGCTCCCTCACCGCCTCACGGCCGAAAGCGGTCAGCCCGTGGTCGGTCTGACTGCCAGAGCCGATGGCGTTCTCCCCGTTCCAGGTGAGGGTGACCATCACCACCCCCGCCCGGGCCAGCTCCTCCACCCGCCTGAGGTCCCGGCCCAACACAGCCCCGTTCTCCACGGTGAGGAACAGGGCGGTCCTGCCCTCTCTCCAGGACTCCACCGCCTCCCCGGCGGTGCGGCAGAGCCGGACACGATCTGAAAACCGCGCCCCCTGTCGGCGGAAGTTTTCCACATGGGTGTGGAAAAATGGGAATACATCCCCCTCCGGCAGGCTGTCCGGCACAAAAATTGCGCAGCACTGGGCCCAGGACTGCCCTCGGGGGAGGCGGCACAGGGAGAAGGCGGACTGGGGGTCGTTCAGCGTGTCCGGGCAGCGGCCCGGGGTCATAAACGCGGTCAAGGTATCACAGTGGAGGTCAAAAACAGCGGACATGGCGGCTCCCCCTTTTCCTGATCTGCTTCAATCTATGCGCCGTCTCTGCGGGCCATTGACTTCCCCCAAAAATTTGTTATGATAATGTCTGCCAAATCCACCGGGAAACGGTTGATTCCCGCGGCACAGCCGCGCGATTCCGACCACGGGAAAGACATGGAGGGAAGCATATGTTCCAATGGGACGTCAGGGCGCTGGAGATTCTGGATGCCCTGGAGCAGGGCGGCCATCAGGCGGTGCTGGTGGGGGGCTGCGTCCGGGACGCCCTGCTGGGCAGGGAGCCCCACGACTACGACGCCGCCGTCTCCGCCCCGCCGGAGGAGATCCTGGCCGCCTGCCGTTCAAAGTTCAAATGCATCCCCACCGGCCTGGCCCACGGGACGGTCACGGTGGTCCACGGCGGCCTCCCGGTGGAGGTGACCGCCTTCCGAAAGGAGGGCACCTACTCCGATCACCGGCACCCGGACCGGGTGGAGTACACCTCCCGCCTGGAGGAAGACCTGGCCCGGCGGGACTTCACCGTCAACGCCATGGCCTGGGGCCAGAGCGGCCTCATTGATCCCTTCGGCGGGCAGAAGGACTTGGCCGCCGGGGTCATCCGCTGTGTGGGGGAGCCGGACCGGCGCTTCCAGGAGGACGCCCTGCGGGTGCTCCGGGGGCTGCGGCTGGCCGCCCAGCTGGACTTCCGGCTGGAGGGGGAAACCGCCGCCGCCATCCGGCGGAACACCCCCCTCCTGGCCTATGTGGCCTGGGAGCGCATCCAGGTGGAATTTCTCCGCCTGCTGTGCTGTCCCGGGGCGGAGCGGATTTTACTGGACTTCCCGGAGACGGTCTGCCAGATCGTCCCGGAGCTCGCCCCGGCGGTGGGCTTTGACCAGAAAAATCCCCACCACTGCTATGATGTGTACACCCACAGCGTGAAAGCGCTGGGCCGGGTGCGGCCGGAGCCCGCCCTGCGGCTGGCCGCCCTCCTCCACGACGCGGGCAAACCCGCCTGCTTCTCTCTGGACGACCAGGGGGTGGGCCACTTCTACGGCCACGAGGGGGAGAGCGCCAGGCTGGCGGAGCAGGCCGCCGCCCGGCTGCGGCTGGATAGGCGCACCCAGGAGCGGGTGGTCACGTTGGTCGCCCGCCACGGGCTGCAGATCGAGGCCACTCCCAAAGTGGTCCGCCGCTGGCTCCAGCGGCTGGGACCCGGCCTCTTTTTCGACCTGCTGGAGCTGGAGCGGGCGGACGGCATGGCCTGCGCCCCCCGGCCCGCCCCGGAGCCCGACCGCTGCCTCCAGGCGGAGACGATGGCCCGGGAGATTCTGGACCAGAAGCCATGTCTCACTTTGAAGGAGCTGGCGGTGAACGGCCGGGACGCCCTGGCCGCCGGCCTGTCCGGCCCCGCCGTGGGCCGGACGCTGAACCGCCTTCTGGATCAGGTGGCGGCGGGGGACCTGCCCAACGACCGGTCCGTCCTCCTCCCTCTGCTGAAACAGGACGTCAGAGGAGAATAATGGTAATCCCGTTGTTGTGCCGCTCCCGGTCCGGGTCCTTCCGCAGGCCGTCACAGCGGCGGAAGGCCTCCAGCACCGCCGGGTTGAAGATGGAGAAGTCCTCCCCGTAAATCACGTCCCGCAGTTCGCCCCGCCCCTTCAGGCGGGCTAAGTAAGACCGGGCCTCCACCCGGATGCGGCCGCCGTTCCCGGAGGAGCCGTAGCCGTGGATGATCTTCAACGCGGCGCACCCCAGGGACCGGCTGTGGTGGAGCTCAAAGGTGAGGCGCTTGATGGCGGCGTTCACCGTGGGCTTGCCCAGCTCCAGGTTCACCTCCCGCAGCCGTCCGGCGGAGGCGGTCACAGGCCTCCTCCGTCCCGGAAGGCCTTGGACACCCGGTAGATCAGATACAGGTCGCTGGCCCCGTCATACACCAGGGACGCCCCAATGAGCATGGTCATGGCCTCCATGGTCCCGAAGGGGTTCAGCAGCACCACGCCCCCCAGCACAACCGTCAAGGCGGCCAGGACCAGGTCCACCCACCAGTTGGAAATCCCCAGCCGCGCCAGGCTCACCGCCCCCTGCAGGTCAATGACCCCGTGGAAGATGAGCACCGCCGCCACGCTGAACTGGATGAGGACGATCACCGACCCGGGGCTGGTGAGCAGCCACAGTCCCAGGGCCGCCAGAATCAGCCCCGGGATCAGGAACCAGGCCGGGAACCCGTCCCGCCGCTTGGCCAGCCAGGTAAACAGATAGATGAGCCCCGTCACCAGCAGGGCTGCGCCCAAAACAGTGCACAGCAGCCGGATGGAGCGGTTGGGGGCCAACACCAGCAGCAGCCCCAGCAGGAGGGTGAGCACCGCCATGACGATGCTGCTGCGCCGCTGTTCCCGAAAAATATTGCCCATAGTTGCCTCTCTTTCTCTATCTCTACCGGCTCCAGATGGTGCGGCCCCGCTGAATGGTCCGCTCCACCTGGAGTTTTTTCAATTCTTCCGGCGGCGTCCTCAGCGGGTCGCCGGACAGGAGCACAAAGTCCGCCCGCCTGCCCGGCCGAAGGGTACCCAGCTCATTCTCCAGCCCATACTGGAGGGCGGCGGTCTGGGTCACCGCCCGGAGGGCCGCCTCCACCGGGATGCGCTCCTCCGCCCCCAACACCCGGCCGGTCTTGGTCTTTCGGACGCAGGCGCACCAGATGGTCTCCAGCATATCCGGCGGGATCACCGGGGAATCCTGATGGAAGGTGAAGGGGATGCCCCAGGCCAGGGCGCTCC
>CASFKT010000140.1 GCA_949295195.1 uncultured bacterium
CGGAGGTCACGCCCCCCAGGGCGGACAGGGCCTTCTCCACGTGGGCCACGCAGTGGGCGCACATCATGCCTTCAATGTTCAGTGTCTTGGTCATGGTTTTCGTTCCTCCTTGAGTTGTTTGATTGCTTTCTTCCAATTGGACCGGACAGCTCTGGTCACAGACGGGAGCAGGGGTCCTATCATCACCGGCGGATGCGCCGGGGACGTTCTCGGTTTGCTGGGATTGGGGTGCCTGGGTGCGGAATTTGCTCCTGAAGAACCGCAGCCGCAGGGCGTTGGTCACCACGCACACGGAGCTCAGGCTCATGGCGGCGGCGCCGAACATGGGGTTGAGCATAAAGTCGGTGATGCCCAGGGCGTAGAACACGCCGGCGGCCAGGGGGATGCCGATGGAGTTGTAGAAGAAGGCCCAGAACAGGTTCTCCTTGATGTTCCGGATGGTGGCCCGGCTCAGCTCCACCGCCGCCACCGCGTCCATCAGGTCGGACTTCATCAGCACGATATCGGCGCTCTCGATGGCCACGTCGGTGCCCGCCCCGATGGCCAGGCCCACGTCGGCCCGGGCCAGGGCGGGGGCGTCGTTGATGCCGTCGCCCACCATGGCCACCTTTTTGCCCTGGTCCTGGAGCTCCTTCACCTTCCGCTCCTTGTCCTGGGGGAGCACCTGGGCCATGACCTCGGTGACCCCCAGCTCTTTGCCGATGGCGTCGGCGGTGCGCTGGTTGTCGCCGGTGAGCATGACCACGTCCAGACCCAGCTTTCGGAAGGCGGCCACCGCCGCGGCGCTGGTGGGTTTGGGGGTGTCGGCCACGGCGATGAGGCCCAGCACCTGGTGCTCATCGGCGAAGTACAGGGCGGTCTTGCCCTGGGCGGCCAGTTCCTCCGCCTTTGCGGGGAAGCTCCCTAGGTCCACTCCGGCCTCCTCCATCATGGCCAGGTTGCCGCCCATGCAGGTGCGGTCCCCCAGGGTGGCCCGGACGCCCCGGCCGTGGAGGGCGGTAAAGTTTCCAACTGTGGTGACGGGGAGGTTCCGCTTCTTGCTCTCCTCCACGATGGCGGTGGCCAGGGGGTGCTCGGAGGGGCCCTCCAGACAGGCGGCCAGGATGAGCAGTCCCTCCTCATCCATATCGTCGGCGGGGAGGATGTCGGTGACCACCGGCCTGCCCTGGGTGAGGGTGCCCGTCTTGTCCAGCACCACGGTGTTGACCGTGTGCAGGGTCTCCAGGGCCTCGGCGGATTTGATGAGGATGCCGTTCTCGGCCCCCTTTCCGGTGCCCACCATGATGGCCACCGGGGTGGCCAGACCCAGGGCGCAGGGGCAGGAGATGACCAGCACGGCCACGCCGGTGGTGAGGGCTTTCGTTATGTCATAGCCGCTGGCGAAGAACCAGGCCACCGCGGTGACGGCGGCGATGACCATAACGATGGGGACGAACACGCCGGCCACCTTGTCGGCCAGCTTGGCGATGGGGGCTTTGGAGGAGGAGGCCTCCTCCACCAGACGGATCATCTGGGCCAGGGTGGTGTCCTCCCCCACCCGCAGGGCCTCAAAGATGAAGGAGCCCGACTTGTTGATGGCGGCTGCGGCCACCTTGTCGCCGGGGCCCTTGTCCACGGGGAGGGACTCGCCGGTGAGGGCGGACTCGTCCACAGCGGAGGTGCCCTCCACGATGACGCCGTCCACCGGGATGGACTGTCCGGGCCGGACCACGATGCGGTCCCCCACCCGGACCTCCTCCACGGGGATCTCCACCTCCACCCCGTCCCGGAGGACGCTGGCGGTCTTGGGGGCCAGGTCCATGAGCCGGGTGATGGCCTGGCTGGTCTTCCCCTTGGACCGGGTCTCCAGGTACTTGCCCAGGGTAATGAGGGTGAGGATCATGCCGGCGGACTCGAAGTACAGATCCATGTGGTACTGTTCCACCAGAGCCCAGTCCCCATGGCCCAGGCCATAGCCCATCTGGTAGATGGCGAAGATGCCGTAAATCACCGCGGCGAAGGAGCCCACCGCAATGAGGGAGTCCATGTTGGGCCCTAAGTGGGCCAGGGTCTTGAAGCCCACCCGGTAGTATTTGTCGTTGATGTACATGATGGGCAGGGTGAGCAGCAGCTGGGTGAGGCCGAAGGCCACCGCATTCTCCAGCCCCGTGAGGAAGCCGGGGAGGGGGGCACCGAACATGTGGCCCATGGAGATGTAGAAAAGGGGGATCAGGAACACAAAGGACCAGATGAGACGGTGCTTCATGGAGGACAGCTCGGCCTCCATCTGGGCCTCTGGCCGCTGTGTTTT
Organism: uncultured bacterium; assembly: GCA_949295195.1. GTDB lineage: Bacteria > Bacillota > Clostridia > Oscillospirales > Oscillospiraceae > Lawsonibacter. The sequence goes on from CASFKT010000140.1 coordinate 2,291, forward strand.
AGCCTGAGTTGTGTCTCCGGCCTTCTGGGGCAGGGAGGCGCCGTAGCCCGCGTGGACCACCGCCTGGATGATGCCGTCGGGGGTGAGGGCGCTCTCGTCGTAGTCCACCGTCATGGAGTTGGTCATCAGGCTGACCTCCGCCTTGCGGACGGCGTCCAGCTTGTTGACGGCCTTCTCCACATGGGCCGAGCAGGCCGAGCAGGTCATGCCGGTGACGTTGAATTTTTGTTTCATAGGAGATCACCAAACTTTTTTGAATTGGAGTGGTAAGGGGATGGAAGGGAGTTTCGCCGCCCGCTCTTTTTAAGCCTTCCCCCTGGGGGGAAGGTGGCGCGGCGAAGCCGTGACGGATGAGGGGGCAGGTTTCGGCACCTCGTAGGGCGCGAGAAGGTGAATTGCCCCGCAGGGGCAAGAGAGGCTGGCCTGGGCCACGACCCGGCGCGCCGCTTCGGTGGTTTTTTGCGGAGGGGGGGGGATTTCGCCGCCTGAGGGCGGCGAGCTTCTTTCTGGATGCCCAGAAAGAAGCCAATGGCCCAGGCCACCTTCTCTTGGCCCTTCGGGCCAATTCACCTTGAGAGGCACCAAGGGATGAGCTCAGGATGAGCGCTTCGCGCTCATATTCGCTTACCCCCTGGACCCCCATTTACGGGGGCCCCTCCTGAAAGGTGTTGCGTCATTTCCGGCGCGCAAAATCTGAGTGACGCTCTAAATCCCTCCCGGGCCACTGGGCCCTGAGTTTGCAAAATTTGCGGCTGTTGCGGTTCCACTCCCGCGCCTGGCTTTGCCGAACCAACGATACCGGTCTATCTCCTACCGTAGGGGCGCACATTGTGCGCCCGCCGAGTCTTCCCACTTCAAGGGGGAAGGTGCCCCAGTGCTCACACTGGGGCGGATGAGGGTGACTTCTTGGCTTGGGCAATCCACCGGCGGGAGCCCCAAGGGGCTCCTCTACGCAAAACGGAAACTGTCCCGGCCATGTTGTAGGGGAGGGGCTTGCCCCTCCCGCCATTTCTCGAAATGGTCTGTTTTCTGCCGCAGGGGCGACCCTTGCGGTCGCCCGCCGTGGGGAAATCGTTCCAACCCGCAGGGACGGCACAATGGGCCGTCCGTCGAATCTCTGAGCACACTTTGAGGCCAATGCAAACTGAAAAGATAACACCCCCCGGGGGAGGGGTACCATGATTGTATACCAGGAAACTAGGTTTGTCAATAGGCGGATACAATTTCCTGCTATGCCGGGAAATGGGGGGCGGAGAGCTGTTCCGGCGGCACTCCCAGCAGGAGGAGGGCGCCGGCCACCGCCAGGGCGGACTGTGGGGAGGCGCCGTGGTCCAGAATCCAGGGGAACTCCTGCCGGTCCACCACCTGGCCCTGGATGGTGACCAGCTCCCGCTGGAGGGCCAGCCACAGCTTCCGCCCCTCTCGGCTGGACAGGGTGAGGGTGTTTTTGGGGCCGGAGCCGTAGCTGACGGCGCTGGCCGCCTGGAGCTCCCACCCCGGGAGGGGGGCGTCCCCCGGCAGCAGGGCCATGCGGCAGCGCTCGGGCCGTCCGTCCCCGTGGGCCGCCGCCCGTGGGGAGACCACCAGCAGGGCGGGGTGGTCCGCGGTTGGAATCTGCCCCAGGCTGCGGCCGTGGTGGGCCAGGCGGCGGAGAATGTCCGCCTCAATGCCCTCCTGCTCCTCAATCACCTGAAAAGGACCCAAATCTGCCGCCCCCTTTTGGGATACAGTTTGGATGAAACAGAAATTTTTATGCGGCGTTCCCCGGGGAAACCGGGCCTTTCCTTGACTTTCCACCGGGAAATGAGTATCATTATTCTGTTATAGTATGCGATAGAACAGTGAGGCAGCGAATTTATGGCACCAAAAAAAGCGAATTACGGAAATGAGTCCATCTCCGCGCTGAAGGGGGCCGACCGGGTGCGGAAGCGCCCGGGGGTCATTTTCGGCTCCGACGGCCTGGAGGGCTGTGAGCACGCGGTCTTTGAGATCCTCTCCAACGCCATCGACGAGGCACGGGAGGGGCACGGAAGCCTGATCACCGTCACCCGCTTTCTGGACAAGTCCATCCAGGTGGAGGACCAGGGCCGGGGCTGTCCGGTGGACTGGAACGAGAATGAGCAGAAGTACAACTGGGAGCTGGTGTTCTGCGAGCTGTACGCCGGCGGCAAGTACGGGGGCGACGGGGACAACTACGAGTACTCCCTGGGCCTGAACGGTCTGGGGTCCTGCGCCACCCAGTACGCCAGCGAATACTTTGACGCAACCATCTGGCGGGACGGCTTCAAATACTCTCTCCACTTTGAGAAGGGAGAAAATACCGGCGGGCTGAAGAAGGAGCCCACCGACCGGGGAAAAAAGACGGGCACCACCATCCGCTGGAAGCCCGACCTGGAGGTCTTTACCGACATCGACATCCCGGTGGACTACTATACCGACGTGCTCAAGCGCCAGGCGGTGGTCAACGCCGGGGTCACCTTCCGCTTTCGGGAGGAGACTGCCCCAGGAAAATTCTCCAGCACTGATTTTCAGTATGAGAACGGCATTTTGGACTATGTCACCGAGCTGGCCGGGGAGGAGCCCCTCACCCAGCCGGTGTTCTGGCAGACCGAGCGGAAGGGCCGGGACCGGGCGGACAAGCCGGAGT
>CASFKT010000141.1 GCA_949295195.1 uncultured bacterium
GTGGGAAACGTGACTGCACCACTGGGCGGCTTAGTTGTTCTGATCGAACTCCTTAATAAAATCGCACAGCTTCTCCACGCCTTCCACGGGCATGGCGTTGTAGATGGAGGCACGCATGCCGCCCACCTTCCGGTGGCCCTTCAGGTTGACGAAGCCCGCCGCAGCGGCCTCGGAGACAAACTTGGCGTCCAGCTCCTCATTGCCGGTGCGGAAGGTGACGTTCATCCCGGAGCGGGAGCCCTTCTCCGCGTGGCAGCGGAACAGCTTGGAATTGTCCAGGGTGTCGTACAGCATGGAGGAGCGCAGGTCCCGCAGCTTCTCCATACCGGCCACGCCGCCCTGCTCCTCCACCCAGTCCAGGGTGAGGCCCAGCATGTAGATGCACCAGCAGGGAGGCGTATTGTACATGGAGTCCTTCTCGATCATAGTCTGATAGTTCATCATCAGCGGGGTGTAGGGCAGCTCGTGGCCGGCCAGGTCCTTGCGGATGATGACCACCGTCAGACCGGCGGGGGACATATTCTTCTGAGCTCCGGCGTAGACGATGCCGTACTTGGACACGTCCACCGGGCGGGAGAGAATGTCCGAGGACATGTCGCACACCAGGGGCACATTCCCGGTCTCGGGCACATACTGCCACTCGGTGCCGTAGATGGTGTTGTTGGCGCAGTAGTAGAAGTAGCTGGCCTCCGGGTCCAGCTTCAGCTGGTCCTGGGCGGGGATGTAGCTGTGGTCCCGGTCGCTGGTGTCGGCGGCGATGTTCACGGCGCCGTATTTCTTGGCCTCTTTGGCGGCAATGGAGGCGAAGTTGCCGGTGACGGCGTAGTCCGCCTTGCCGGTGCGGCTCATCAGGTTCAGAGGAATCATGGAAAACTGGCCGGAGGCCCCGGTCTGGAGGAACAGGATCTGGTACTCGTCGGGCACATTCATCAGCCGGCGCAGCTTCTCCTGGGTCTCCGCAAAGATCTGCATGAAAATCTTTGACCGGTGACTCATCTCCATCACGGACATACCGGAGCCTCGGTAGTTGGTGATTTCAGACCCGGCGCGCTCCAGGGCGGAGAGAGGGAGCATGGACGGGCCGGCGGAGAAGTTGTAAACACGCTGGTCGCTCATTTGGGAGAACCCCTTTCATTTCATAGATTAAAAATACTGTCCCGACCCGGAAAAGAAAAGGGTGGGACAGTATTTTATTATAGTTTAGCGCCCCAGAAGTGTCAATCCTTCCAGGGGAGGGAGGCAAAAATATTTCGCCCCCTCAGGCCAGGGAGACGGAAAATTCCGCCGTCACCTGGTACTCTTTGGCGCTCTCCTCGGGAATCAGGCCCCAATTGTTCACATAGTACCCCAGGACCTCCGGCTGATATAGGATTTCCGCGCCCTGATCCGTCCACTCCAGGGGCTGGTCCGGCTGCTCCTCGATCTGTCCCATCAGATCCAGCAGCTCCTCCCGGGAGAGGTCGCAGCGGCCGTAGAGAAAGGACCACAGGATCTTGGCGGTCGTCCGGCCGGGCAGGGCGGTGGGCAGGCGATCCTCTGAGGGCGCATAGCGGTAGGAGTAGGACACCGCTGTGAGCGCCCCGCCCTCCTCCTGAAACTCCAGCCGGAGGGGGGCGTCCTCATACAGGAAGTCAACCGCCACACCGGGCATGTCCTCCGGCTCCACAAAGGTCCCCTCCGCCGTCAGCTGCTCCACCTGTACGTCCGGCCCCTCCAGGGTCTGGCTGAACTGGTTGTAGTTCTCCACAAACTGCGCCACCGTCAGGGCCTGGTCCTGGTTCACCGGAGACAGCACCCAGTTTTGAATGTTAACGGACAGCGCAAAACTCCCCAGGACGAGCCCTACGGCGCCCAGCGCCTTCAGGCGGCTCTTGGAGGTGTTCCAGTAGCTCTGGCCGGGGCGGCTGCCGTCGGTGTAGACCTCATCCGTCCCCCTGCGCCAGAACTGGAGGCGGCCGTGGTAGTCCTGCCAGCAGTAGACGATCATCAGTGCGCTGCTCACCAGAGGGATCAGATTTCCCCCGATTCCCACCAGCACCAGGGCCGTCCTGCGCAGTCCCTCCCAATAGCTGAGGCAGCTCCCATCGCTCCGGGTCAGCCGCAGGCCAAGGAGAAATTTCCCCGGGGTGGCCCCCCACAGGTGGAGGCACAGGGGCTCCAGCAGCAGGAGCAGGGCCAGCGCCCCCAGCTGGTCCAGAATCTCGTATCCCCCGGTGCGGTTCAGCATACTGATCCGGCCCAGCAGGGCCAGCGCGCTGAAATACAGGAAGGTGCACAGTATGAGATCTAAGGTCCTGGCCCAAAATCTCCGCCAGGGAAAGATGGCCTGGGGCGGCGGGTCCTCCCTCCAGGTGAGGGCGGGCCGCTCCGGCTGGTTCATGCGGTCCAGGTAGGCGGGGGCGTCCAGGGTGTCGTACCGGACATGGTCCTCCCGCATGGCCCGGCAGATTCCTGCGGCCTGGCCAAGCTCCGTCTGTTGGGAGGTCAGGGCGGCCAGCCGGCCCTCCAGAGCGGGTTCCAGATCCAGCTCTCCCGCCTGGAGGGCCCGGATCATCTCCAGGGAGAACCCCACCTGCCTCAGCAGCTTGATTTTCAGCAGAGTGTCCACGTCCTCCTGACGGTAGTCCCGGTAGCCGTTCTGCCCTCGGGCGGGATGAATGAGCCCCTCGCTCTCGTAGTAACGGATGTTGGCTCGTGGCAGCCCGGTGCGCTCCTCCACCTCTTTGACGGTCATAGAGGCCGACCTCCCTTCCTGTTCTGCCCCCATTGTAAGGGGTAAAGAGGGTTGACAGTCAAGGAAAATCATAGATTTTTTCAAAAAGTTTTTTCTCCCCCCTTGACAACTGTGTATATCCCATATATACTGTGCATATAGTATATATACACTATGACAAAGAAAGGCAGACCGAGGCGGAGCGCGCCGGACCTATGCGCAGGGCCGACAGCCGGCCGCCCGGTTTACATGGTGCGCCAAATGGATATTATTCTCAGCAATTCCAGCGGAAAACCCATCTATGAGCAGATCACCGACCAGGTAAAGGAGCAGATCATGACCGGAGCCCTGGCGGCGGGGGACGCCCTGCCGTCCATGCGCTTGCTGGCCAAGGAACTGCGCATCTCGGTGATCACCACCAAGCGGGCCTACGAGGAGCTGGAGCGGGAGGGTTTTCTTGAGAACGTCCCCGGAAAAGGCTGTTTCGTGGCCCCCCAGAACCGGGAGCTGCTGCGGGAGGCCCAGCTGCGCCGGGTGGAGGACATCCTCACCCAGGCGGTGGACGAGGCCCGGAAGGGCGGCATTCCCTTAGAGGAATTACAGGAACTTCTCAACCTACTGTATCAAGGTGACGAATCATGAAAAACTGTTTGGAAATTAAGGATCTGTGCAAGTCCTACGGGAACTTTGCCCTGGACCATGTGAATCTGACCATCCCCGGGGGGACCATCATGGGCCTCATCGGGGAGAACGGGGCGGGCAAGACCACCACCATCAAGTGCATTTTGAACCTGATCCGCCGGGACGGCGGAACCATCACCATCCTGGGGAAGGACAACGTGGCCGACGAGCGCGCCGCCAAGCTGGAGGTGGGCGTGGTGCTGGACGAGTGCTTCTTCCACGACTCCCTGCGTCCCAAGGATTTGAAGCGCATCCTGGGCCCCGTCTATCCCACCTGGGACGACAACCTCTATGCGGACTATCTGAAAAAATTCAAGCTCCCGGAGGAGAAGCTCATCAAGGAGTTCTCCCGGGGCATGAAGATGAAGTTATCTCTGGCCGCCGCCCTGGCCCACCAGCCCAGGCTGCTGATCCTGGACGAGGCCACCGCCGGCCTGGACCCGGTGGTGCGGGACGAGATTCTGGACGAATTTCTGAGCTTCATCTGCGACGAGGACCACGCCATCCTCATCTCCAGCCACATCACCAGCGACCTGGAGAAGGCGGCGGACTACATCACCTACATCCACGAGGGGAAGATCGTCCTGTCCGAGGCCAAGGACGACATTCTGGACCGCTACGGCCGGGTGGGCTGCTCCGCCGCCGACCTGCGCGCCATCGACCCGTCCGACCTGCTGCGGGTGCGGCAAGGTCCCTTCGGGTGCGAGGCCCTGGTGACAGACCGGGGGGCGTTCCATAAGAAATACCCCAAGCTGATGGTGGAGAAAATCCATCTGGAGGACATTATGCTGTTTGTTGGAAAGGGGGAAGAGACATGAGCGGCCTTCTCTGGAAAGATATTCTGGTAAGCCGGAAGAATTTGAAATTCTATATCTATTTTATGCTGGCCTATTTTGCCCTGGCGGTGCTGGGAATCTTTGAGATCACCTTTGTGACTACATTCTCCACCATCATTCTGATGATGGTTCCGGTCTCCGCCTTCTCCTTTGACGAGGCGGCCAAGTGGGACCGGTACGCCCGCACCCTCCCCCTCCCGCCCCGGGTCATCGCGGGGGCCCGCTATCTGTTCACTCTGGTGATCCTGCTGGTGGTGGCTGCCTTCAGTACCGTGTGCGCTGTGCTGATCGATCTGCTTCAACTGGGAGATACTCCGTTGATCGAAAGCATTGCCGCCATGCTGGGCTCTCTGGGGGCGGGGCTGTTCATTGTGGACGTGATGCTCCCCCTGTGCTTTAAGCTGGGGCCGGAGCGGGCCCGGCCCTACCTGTTCGCCGTCATTTTAATCCCCTTTGTTGCCGTCTTTCTGCTGCTGGGGGTTGGTCCTGACCTGGGCCTGAGCCTGGAATTCCTGAACCAGATACCGGAAACCAGCGCGCTGGGGGTAATTGCCCTGCTCCCCCTGGCGGGGCTGGCGTGCCTGGGGCTCTCCTTCCTGATCTCCTGCCGCATTGTGGACCGAAAGGAGTTTTGACCATGAGGCTCCAGGGCCTGCTCCGGTGGGCAGGGCGGGGACTGGCGGCA
>CASFKT010000142.1 GCA_949295195.1 uncultured bacterium
GAAGCCGCAGTTGGGGCCGATGAACACATGGTCCCCGAAGGTCACCTGGGCACAGTCCAGGATCACGCAGTTGTGGTTGATCTCCACATGGGAGCCCATCCGGATGTTGAAGCCGTAGTCGCACCAGAACATGGGCTGAATGGAGATCTCCTCCCCCATCCGGCCCAGCAGCTCCCTCAGCAGGTTCATCCCCGTCTCCGGGCCCTGGACCGCCGTCCGGTTGAACTGCTGGCACAGCTCCTTGGCCCTCTTCCGGGCCGCCAGCAGCTCCGGCACGCCCGCCAAATACAGCTGGCCGGACAGCATCTTCTCCTGCTCTGTCATGTCAGCTTCCCCCCCTCTCTCCTTCACTCTGCCTCGCCGCCGCCGCTCACGCCCCCTGCTTCCGCCCCGAGAGGATGGCCAGGGCCTGGCGGTGGTTCTGGACCTGGCTCACCTCATGGCTGCCGCCGTACTCCCCGTCGATGGTCCAGGGGATGGGCTTTTCGCTGGTAAATTTCAGCTGGGAGGCGTGGAAGGAGAGCAGGGCGCTCCCCTCCTCCACCGCCCCGGGACGGAGCAGCGTCTGGAGACCCGCTCCGATCTCCCCGATGCTCATGGGCTTGCGCACCAGAATCACCTCAAACAGGCCGTCGTCCAGCTCCACCCGGTCGGTGGGCAGATTCCGCATCCCGGCCACCGAGTAGGTGTTGCACACCATGCCGTAGAAGAAGTCGTCCTCCAGCATCTGTCCGTCGTACTCCACCTTCATGTGGTAGGGGGTGATGGACGGGATGGAGGCGATCCCCGCCATAATATAGGCCAGATGGCCGAAGGTATTTTTCAGATCCTGAGGGGTGTCGTAGGACACCTCGGTAAAGGCCCCGAAGGCGGCCACATAGACAAAGGGCTGCTGGTTCAGGGTGCCGATGTCCCAGCGCAGGGGCTCCTCGTCCCCCGCCGCCAGCTCCGCCGCCTTTTTATAGCCCCGGGGGATGCGCAGGGTGGCGCCGCAGTCGTTGGTGGAGCCGGAGGGGATATAGCCCAGCAGGGGCGGGCGGCTCAGCTCCAGCAGGCCGGCCGCCGTCTCGCTGAGGGTGCCGTCCCCGCCGCAGCACACCACCCGGTCGTAATAGGACCCCAGCTCCCGGGCCACCCGGGTGGCGTCCTTCTTGCCCTGGGTGGGGTAGACGGTGGTGAGCCACCCGTCCTTGGTGAACTGGTCCACTATGCCGGACAGATGGCCGGCGGCCGACCCTTTCCCGGCGGTGGGGTTATATAAAAACAGCATTCGCTTCATATCGTGATTCTCCAGATCTCTCCGCGCCCGGCCTTCCCCAGTTCGGCCTGCGCACAATTTCATTGCTCCTTATTATACGTCCCTTCCCGGAAAATGCAAGGTGATTGTGTAAACTTTTTGGAAACGTGTCCGGCACTTTCCGTCTCAGGGTTGCGCTTTCCTGGAAAAGCAGGTACAATGTGGACGGTTTTACATGGCGGTTGGAATGAAAGGAGCGGTTGGATGGAAACACTAACCAGGACCCGGCCTGTGGTCCTCATCACGGGGGGCTCCCGGGGAATCGGGGCCGCCGCCGCCCGGCGGTTTGCCCGGGGCGGCTGGGACGTGGCGGTAGGCTACCGCCGCTCCCGGGAACAGGCGGAGACTCTGGTCCGGGAGCTGGAGGCCCTGGGGGCCCGGGCGGCCGCCCTCCCCGGGGACATATCCCAGCGGCCGGAGGCACAGGCCCTGGTCCGGCAGGCGGAGGAGCTCCTTGGCCCCCTGGATGCCCTGGTGTGCAGCGCCGGGGTGGCCCCCCGGCAGATGCTCCTCACCGATCTGCCCGCGCCGGAGTGGCGGGAGGTCATGTCCGTCAACCTGGACAGCGCCTTTCATCTGCTCCAGGCGGCGATCCCCGGCTTCGTCCGGCGGCAGCGGGGGGCCATCGTCACCGTCTCCTCCATGTGGGGGCTCACCGGCGGGTCCTGTGAGGCTGCCTACTCCGCCTCCAAGGCGGGGATCATCGGCCTGACCCGGGCTATGGCCAAGGAGCTGGGCCCCTCCCACATCCGGGTGAACTGCGTGGCCCCCGGGGTCATCGCCACCGATATGAACGCCCACCTGACCCGGGAGGACCTGGACGCCCTGGCGGAGGAGACCCCTCTGTGCCGCATCGGACAGCCGGAGGAGGTGGCCGAGGCCATCTTCTTCCTGGCCTCCCCCGCCGCCAGCTTCATCACGGGGCAGGTCCTGTCCGTGGACGGGGGCATGGTCATCTGAATTGGGCCTTATTTGTGTCTTTTCTGCAAATTTTTTGGGGAATCGGCCCTTTCTTCTGGAAACCAGTGGTTGCAAGGTGAAAAAAAGGTTGCTATAATTAGGGCGGCAATTTTCCGTTTCAACAGGGACCCTTCCCGCGGCTCTCCCGCCGCGCTGCGCAAAAAGGAGGAATACGCCCGTGCGCCGTTCTCAGAGATCCCAATTTGATTATCACTCCTACCGGGGCCGCACCACCGTCACCGACTGGCTCAAGCGGATCGCCCTGGTGCTGGCTGTCTTAGTGGTCATACTGGTAGCCGTACTGTTTTTTGGACAGGGGTCCATCTCCTACACCGACGAGGGGCTTCGCATCCACTGGCCCTTCTCCCAGCAGACGGAGCCCCAGACTCCGGACCCTGGAAATGTGACGGTGATCGAGGGCGACCCGGCCACCCTGCCCGACACCTCCCAGGAGGGGGAGACCACCCCGCCGGAGGAACCCCAGGAGGACGCCTCCTCCATTCTCTCCGTCTCCCTGTCCTCGCTGCTGGACGGCAGCGCCGCCCAGCTGGCCCAGGAGGCCGGCGCGGACGGCGTGGTGGTCACTATGAAGGACGACCAGGGGGCGCTGGGCTGGCAGTCCCAGCAGGCCCTGGCCTCCGCCCTCCAGGATGGGGTGGACTCCGGAACTGTAAACGCCGCCCTCACCGCCTGGAACGAGGGGGACGTGTACACCGTGGCCCGGCTGTCCTGCTTCCGGGACGAGGCCCTGGGCTCCAACATGGACTACACCCTGCGCACCAGCAGCGACTACCGCTGGCGGGACAGCGGAGATTTCCACTGGGCCACCCCCTCCAACGAGGCGGTGCGGGACTACCTCATCGGCCTGATGACCGAGCTGGCCCAGATGGGCTTTGACGAGATTGTGCTGGACCACTTCGGCTACCCCACCCAGGCGGACGGCCCCCTGGGCAACCTGGGGCAGAGCGAGGACAACTACCCCGCCGGGGCGCTGGACGGGGTCATCACCGGCTTCCTGGCCCAGGCCGCCCAGGCCCTGGAGCCCTACGGGACAAAGCTCTCCCTCCACGCCTCCGCCGACGTGCTCACCGGAGCGGACGGGAGCGCCGGCCTGACCACAGCGGCCCTCAACGCCAGCGTGGACCGCGTCTGGGTCTCCGGAACCCGGAGCGGCGTGCTGGCCGCTCTGGAGGGAGCCGGGGTGGAGAACGCCGCGGACCGCCTGGTCTCTCTGGTGGACCAGCTGGACTCCGCCGCAGCCGACGCCCAGGCGGTGTGGGGCGAGTAAGCCGCTGCCCACAGATATTTTATCAGCATTCGTTTTTTCACCGAGGCGGCTCTGACAGGCCGCCTCGGTTTTTCATTTTGAGATGCCGCCTTCTTCCCATTCTCGATTGCTTTTTCCCGAAAAATCCGCTAAAATAGAACGCGCGTTTCCATGCGGCTGGCCGCCGCCTGGAGAATCTCTGTGACCCTACGAAGGAGGACCTGGAATGAATCAAAAAGAATTGAGCGAGCTGAAGCGCCGCTTCCGCCCGGACAAGAGCGCCATCCACCGCATCTACGGCTGCTTTGTCAACGGCAATAAGGAGATTGTCTCCTACCTGGACGAGTCCATGGGCCGCATGCCCGAGGAGGAGTCCGCCCAGTACTTAGGATTTTTGAAGAAGGCCCTGTCCGGCACCCTGGGCAAGCAGCTCATCGACATCGTCTTTTCCACCCAGCAGGTGGCGGACAGCCAGGAGCACAAGCTCCTCTCCGCCCTGCGGGACTCCCAGCTGAAGGACGCCCAGGCCCGGGAGACCTTCTACCGCAAAATCATCGACGCCCTGGAGCTGGACGGGAACTACCTGATTCTTCTGGCCCACGACGCCTACGACGTGCCCCGCCGCGGGAAGGACGACCGGCTTCAGGAGGACTCGGACACGGTGTTCTCCTATCTGGTCTGCTGCGTCTGCCCGGTGAAGGACAGCAAGGTGGAGCTGGGCTACTTCCCCGGAGAGAACGAGTTCCACAGCCGGGCCGGCCAGGTGGTGGCCCCGCCTGAGCTGGGCTTCCTGTTTCCCGCCTTCGACGGCCGGGCCGCCAATCTGTACAACGCCCTGTTCTACTCCAAAAAGGCGGATGAAATCCACCAGGAGTTCATCGACGCCGTTTTCCACACCGAGCCCCCCATGTCCGCCGCCGAGCAGAAGGAGGCCTTCCAGTCCGCCCTGCGGGAGGGGCTGGGGGACGCCTGCACGGTGGAGGTGGTCCAGGCCATCCACGAGCGGCTACTGGACCGGATGGCTCAGCACAAGGAGTCCAGGGACCCGGAGCCCCTGGAGGTCACCGCCCAGGACGTGGCCGCCATCCTCCGGGACTGCGGGGTGGGCGACGAGCCTATCGCCGCCTTTCAGGAGGAGTGCCGGGATCTGCTGGGGGAGGGTGTGCTGAACCCCGCCAACCTCATCGACCCCCGCCGCTTTGAAATTAAAACGGAGGCCGCCGCCGTCACCGTGGACCCGGAGCGCAGCTATCTGGTGGAGCTGCGGGAGATCGACGGGCGAAAATACCTGCTGGTCCCCGCCGACGCG
>CASFKT010000143.1 GCA_949295195.1 uncultured bacterium
CCGGGCCCCGGAGTGAAAGCCGGTGTCCCCGCTGTACAGCACGCAGGGGAAAGAAAAGTCCCGGCCCTCCAGGATCTCCAGCATATCCGCCGACTTGGTAGCGGGAAAGCGGGGGGCCTGGGGGGCGAGGGCGCACTCCTCCAGCAGGCGGCGGGAGCCGATGAGACAGTCGGCGCGGCCCAGGGCCTCCGACGCGGCGGCGGTGAGAGATTCCGCCCCGCCGGGGCCCATGCCGATCAAGGTCACTTCCATGGGGGTTCCTTCTTTCTTTTATCGTTAGGAAATTTGAGGCGGGGGATGGCGGTGAGCGTTGTTTCCTATTTTTCGTAGGGCGCGACGACTCGGCGCGCTGCTTCGCAAGGTTCCGCCCTGCGGGGCGGGTTCCTTTTCCGCGTGGAAAAGGAACCAAAAGACGCTGGGGGACGCCGCAGAGGCGAACTTCGTTCGCCATGTCGGCTTACCCCCAGACCCCCGATTTACGGGGTCCGCCAATTAAGAGAGCGTCCCAGTCAATGTAAAGGCGCGGGTGGCTCAGCTGACTGGTTTCCCTTCTGTTACCGCTGCCGCTGAGTTTCCGGTAACCTTTGGGGGGTTCTTCTATCGGTGGAAAGCGCGCCTTTTGGGGTGGTGGGGCTCAAGTTGTGCGGTGGGGAAACGGCGGGCGGCCCTGATGGTGAGCAACGAACCCTTTCGAGGAACGGTGGGAGGGGCAAGCCCCTCCCCTACGGTTCTCAAGAAACACTTCCAGGATCGGGTAGGGGAGGCCCTTGGGCCTCCCGCCAGGATTCGCACAGGGAACGTTGGTTCGGAAAAGGCAGGCGCAGAATTGGAACCGAACCGATTGAAATTTTTGCTCACCCAGGGCCCAGTGGCCCGGATTGAATACTGGAACGCCACTCAGATTTTGCGCGCCGGAAATTTTTTACCCGGCCCAAGGGATAACCCCCGTAATGGGGGACCGGGGGTAAGGCGAATATGAGCGCATCAGCGCTCATCCTGAGCCGTCCCCCGGCGATTCTTTGGTGACTTTCTCATCGTTGAGAAAGTCACTCGCCCCGCAGGGCGAAACTCTCCCTGCTCAGACACTATCAACTCAGCACCCACTCCAAAACAGCATCCAAATCCTCTCCACAGTCCTCCGGCCGCCCAATGACCACCAGGGAGACCCCGGTATTCCGGGCCGCGGAGACCTTCTCCCCGAACCCCCCAGCGGAGCCGCCGTCCTTGGTGACCATCCAGCGGATGCGGTACTGCTCCAAAATGGCCTCGTTGAGTGTTTGGGAGAAGGGGCCGTGCATGGCGATGATATTTTTGGTGGGGACCCCCGCCCGGCGGCAGGCGGATAGACTTTCCTCCACCGGCAGCACCCGGGGGTAGAGGCGCTCCGGGTCCAGGCCGGAAAAGGCGAACAGCCCCTTGGCCCCGATGGCCAGGAGGATGTTTCCCTCCCTGGACTGGAGAAACTGTGCGGCCTCCTCCGGGCTGCCCACCAAAATGCTGCCCGGCGGCAGCTGGCTCTCCCGCCGCAGCAGGCGGCGCAGGGGGACCCCGGCGGAGCGGCAGGCGGACCGGATGTTTTCTGAAACCTCCTGGGCATAGGGGTGGGTGGCGTCCACGCACCGGTCGCAGCCAGCCAGCAGGGCCGCCATCTCCTCCGCCGTCTTCCGCCCCACCAGGGGGGTGATGCCGGGCAGGCCGGAGAGCTCCTCCGCCCCCAAAACCGTGGCCACGCTGACGGCGGCGGGGACCCCGCGCCGGGACAGTGGGCCAGCAGGCGGCCCTCGGTGGTGCCGCCAAAGATCAGAATGCGGCTCATCCCTTGGCCTCGTAGCCCCGGGGGGTGACCATCCGCCCGGAAATTTCCCGGGTGGACTGGGAGCCGACGAACACGGTGGTGAACATGTCCACCTGCTCCTCCCGCAACTCCGCCAAAGTGAGCAGGCGGCGTTCCTGACCCTCCCGGCCGATGTTCTTCACCCAGCCGCACACCGTGTCCCCGCTCCGGTATTTTAAGAGAATATCGCAGGCCCTTCGTAAATGGTCCCGCCGCTTTTTACTCATGGGGTTGTAGAGGCAGAGCACAAAGTCCCCCGCCCCGGCGCAGTCCAGCCGCTTCTCAATCACCGGCCAGGGGGTGAGCAGGTCGGACAGGGAGATCACCGCAAAGTCGTGCATCAGGGGGGCCCCCAGCACCGCGGCCCCGGCCAGGGCGGCGGTGACGCCGGGGATGACCTCCACCTCCACCTCCGGGAAGTCCTCCGCCATCTGGAGGATGGGGCCGGCCATACCGTACACCCCCGCGTCCCCGCTGCAGATCATGGCGGTGGTCTTACCCTCCGCCGCCTGCTCCAGGGCCAGGCGGCACCGCTCCAGCTCCTGGGTCATGGGGGTGGACACGATTTCCCGCCCGGCCTGAAATTCCCGAGCCAGGTCCAGGTAGGTGGTGTAGCCGCACAGCACCTGGCTCCCCTCCAGGGCCAGCCGGGCCTGAGGGGTGAGCTGATCCGCTCCGCCGGGGCCCATTCCGATCACATAGAGTTGTTTCAAGGGAGTATCCTCCTGTCTGTATTCCAAGTGAGGGGCGGCTCCCGCCCTGCCAGGGCCAGGGTCACCCCGTTCAGGGCAGTCTTTTTCCGCAGCAGAACCCCGCCCGCCGCCAGGGCGGCGCGCTCACACACGTTGTCCACCCCGGTGATCTCCGCCACAAAGGGGGAGGCGGAAAACTCCCCCGGCACCGCCTCCAGCTCCTGGGCCGTGTAGGTGGTCAGCGGGAGGTCCAGTTCCCCGCAGAGGGCCAGAAGCCCGGGCTCGTCCTCTTTCAAATCAATGGAGCACACCGCCTCCAGGCCCAGGGGGGAGAGCCGCTCCCCGCTGAGCACGGCGTCCAGCAGGGCACGGATGGCGCCGGCCCCCGTGCCCCGGCGGCAGCCCACCCCCGCCCGGAGGGTCCTGGGGCACAGCCACAGGGTGTCCCGCTCCGGGCGGTACCAGTCCACCACCACGTCCGCCGTCTCCCGCTCCGCCGCCAAAAGTCCGGCGGGCCGCTCCCCGGTGATGGGCCACCGGGACCAGAGGGAGACGGCCTTTCCCTCCAGCAGGGCGGAGGACACGTCCACGATTTTTTCCGGGTTGCACACGGCCAGCCCCTGGGCCCGGGCCCACTGGTCCACGGCGAAGGCCCCGTTCACGTCGGTGGCGGTGGTGATGACCGCCTGGCCGCCGGTAAGGGCGGCGATCTCCCGGGCCAGGTCGTTGGCCCCGCCCAGGTGGCCGGAGAGAATGGGGATGGCAAACTGTCCCCTCTCGTCCACCACCACTACCGCAGGGTCGGTGCTCTTATGCCGCAGGTGGGGGGCGATGGACCGCACGGCGATGCCCGCCGCCCCCACGAAAATGAGGCCCTGAGCCCGGGCGAAGGCCTGGGCGGTCCAATCCGCCGCGGACTTTCCCGCTTCCCGGGTGCAGGCGGCCTGGTGGCCCCGCCGGGTCAGCTCCTGCGACAAGCGGGCGGCCAGGGCGGCCCCCCGCCGGGTGAAGGCGGTGAGTTCCAGCCTCATAGTGCCCCTCCCGGCTCCGCCGAGCCGTCCCCGGTGCGGTACTCCGTGGAGAAGCCGGGGTGGTACAGGAGGCTGCGCTGGTACTGGTGGGAGAGGAAGTCCCCCACCAGCACCAGGGCGGTCTTGGAGATGTGGTGGTCCCGTCCCGCCTGGGCCAGGGTGCCCACGGTGCACCGGACCACTTTCTCCTCCGGCCAGGTGGCCTTGTATACCAGGGCCGCCGGGGTGTCCGGGGTGTAGGCACCCTTCAGCAGCTCAGTGGACAAACCCTCCAGCATGCCGGCGGACAGGAAGACCACCATGGTACACCCGTGCTGGGCCAGGGAGGCGATGGACTCCCCCTCGGGCACCGGGGTGCGGCCCGCCATGCGGGTGATGATGACGCTCTGGCTCACCCAGGGGAGGGTGTACTCCGCCCCCGCGGCGGCGGCGGCCCCGCAGAAGGAGGACACCCCCGGCGTCACATCCCAGGGGATGCCCCGCCGGTCCAGCTGGTCCATCTGCTCCCGCACCGCCCCGTACAGGCAGGGGTCCCCGGTGTGGAGGCGGACGGTGTTCCCGCCGGCGCGCTCGGTCTGCTCCAGCACCTCCAGCACCTGCTCCAGGGTCATGTGGGCGCTGTTGTACACCGGGACGCCCTCCCGGACGAAGCCCAGCAGGGCAGGGTTCACCAGGCTGCCCGCGTATACCACGCAGTCGGCCTGCTTCAATAGCTCCGCACCCCGGAGGGTGATCAAGTCCGGCCCGCCGGGGCCGGCGCCTACGAAGTGGACCATGGGAAGGACCTCCTTTTTTGCTTTCAATGCGCAGGGGATTTTGCCGCCTGCACTTTTTCAGCCTTCCCCCTGGGGGCCGACTCCCCTTGTCAAGGGGAGATGGCCGAAGGCCAGAGGGGATAGGGATAGGTGGCCCGAAGGGCCGGATGAGGGGGCGATGATAAAGCGTCTTCTTGATCGGCAGAGGGTTTCGCCCTGCGGGGCGAGTTCCTTTTCCGCGTGGAAAAGGAACCAAAAGACGCTAGGGGGTCGGCTCAGGATGGACACTTCGTGTCCATATTTGCCGCCCCCCTAGAACCCCCATTACGGGGGTTATCCCTTGGGGCAGGCAGAGTAGTTCCGGCGCGCAAAATCTGAGTGAGTGTTTAAATTCCTGCCGGGCCACTGGGCCCTGGGTGAGCAAAAATTTCAATCGGTGCGGTTCCAATTCTGCGCCTGCCTTTTCCGAACCAACGCTCCGATTCTGTTTTCCGCCGTAGGGGCGGGTGTCCTCACCCGCCCGCCTCGCAATGGTCTGATTTGCCCGTAGGGGCGGCCCCATGCGGCCGCCCGCTGTTTCCCGCCCCGCAGGGCGGAACCCTGCCCCTCAAATACAATCCTTACGGTAAGATAATGGTCGTAAAATACCCCGAGGACTCCGGCTTTTCCTTTAGAGAGGCAAACACCCGCTCTCCGGGCAGGCCGCAGTTCTCCACCATCCCCGCCCGGTCCAGCCAGTCTCTCTGCTCCAGCTCCTCCAGAATCCGGGGGTAGTTTTTCCCGGACTTCATCAGAATTTTGCTTCCGGGGAGGTCCAGGGTCTCTCCCGGCCCCTCGCCCCCGCCGGGGAGGATGTGCAGGGGGGTGTTGGCCTCAGTGAGGCTCCGGCCCAGCCGGGCGGCCACGGCGCAGAAGCTGGGCACGCCGGGGACCATGACGCAGGGAAAGCCCTCCGCTTTTAGAATATCCATCAGGTAGCAGTAGGTGGAGAAGATGGACACGTCCCCCAGGATGGCCATGGCCACGTCCTGGCCCGCCTCCAGATAGGGACGGACCGCGTCCGCGGCGGCCCGGTGGGCCTCCTGCTGTTTGGCCCTATCCCGGGACATGGTGAAGTAGAGGGGGAGGAGGGGCTTGCCCTCCAGGTCCGCCGCCTGCCGGGCGATGCTCAGGGCGGTCATCTCCCCGGAGGCGGACTGGGGGGCGGCCAGCACGGGGCAGGCCTCCAGCACCCGCACTGCCTTCAAGGTCAGCAGCTCCGGGTCGCCGGGCCCCACCCCCACGCCGTAAAAGGTTCCTAGTTTCTTGCTGTGTTCCATGTATCCAAAATCTCCTTCGCCCCCTGGGTCATTCCCAGCAGGCCGTATTGATTGCTGAACAGCACCGCGCCGGTCTGTAACCCCTCCCCCGCACGCCGGTCCAGATGGCGCTGGATGGCGGAGAGGAGGGAGGCCAGCACCGGCTCCCGCAGCTGTTTTTCCGCTAAAATTTCCAGACAGCGGTCGGCGGTGGCGCTGTCCATGAGGGCCTGGGCGGTCTCCCGGTCCGCCCCGCACAGGGCGGCGTGGGCGCAGAAGAGCTCGGCCCGGCCGTCCGCCCAGCGGGAGTGGGTGTTGAAGATTCCCCCCGCCAGCTTGACAAATTTTCCGATGTGGCCCACCAGAAGGACCTCCCGAAATCCCTCCAGCCGGGCGCTGTCCAGGGCCTCCCCCACAAAGTTGGAGCACCGGATCACCGGGACCTGACCGGGCAGGCTTAACGTGCCCCTTTTTAAAAAGTCCATCCCGTAGTTGCCCGGGGTGAGGACCAGGCGGCGCACCCCGCCGGCGGCCTGGCGCAGCTCCAGGGCCATGGTGTCCACCAGGGCCTGGACGCTCATGGGCTCCACAATGCCTGAGGTGCCCAGAATGGAGATGCCCCCCTCCACTCCCAGGTGGGGGTTGAAGGTCTTTCGGGCGGCCTCCAGCCCCCCGGGGACCGAGATGGTGACGAGAAGCCCGCCCGGCTCGTCCAGAGCTTGCCGCACCGAGTCCACCGCCTCATATATCATCCGCCGGGGAGTGGAGTTGATGGCCCACTCGCCCACCGGCTGGTCCAGGCCGGGTTTGGTCACCCGGCCCACCCCCTCGCCCCCACGGAGGGTGATCTCCTCCCCGGGC
>CASFKT010000144.1 GCA_949295195.1 uncultured bacterium
ATGGGGAACAGGTGGTCCTCCCGGATCTTCTGGCACAGGGTGAACCCGTCCACGTCCGGGAGCATCACGTCCAGAATGGCCAGGTCCAGGTGGGTGCTCTCCACACAGGAGAGGGCCTCCTTTCCGGTATAGAACTTGTGGACGGTGTAGCCCTCGTTTTTCAGGCAGATCTCCACCAGGTCGGCGATGGCCGCCTCGTCGTCTACCACTAAAATGTCGGTGCTCATGGAAGAAACCTCCCTTTCGGTTCCGTCCCATTGTACCATAGATTTTCAGGGGAGGGAAGCGGCGGGGGCAGGGGAGAATTCTTAAATTTGCTGGGTGTTTGTGTCTACCCGGACCGTACCCCGTGCCTGGGCATAGTTCACCAGCTCCCGGGCGTTGCTGGCCGGATGCCAGGCATAGGCGATGAGAAAGTCACAGTGGTCCGCCATGTACCGGTTGGCCCGGACGATGGCCGCCCGCTTGGGCACACGCTCCATGCCGGGGGGATAAAAGGTGCCGTCGAAGCCCTCCGGGACGGGAACGGACTGGTCGGCGGGATGATAGGGGAGAAGCAGAAAGAGCGTCACCTGCGGGTGGCGCTCTTTTGCATGTAAAACCGCCCGGGCGGCCAGACGGTCAAAGTTCCCATAGTGCCCCACCACAAACTCGGTCACCCCGTACTCGGTGATGTGCCGCTTCACCGCCTGGAGCAGGGCGGGGAAGATGGAATCGCTGGTCTCCCGGTGGCCGATGAAAAAGCATGTGCTCATTCATTATTCCTTTTTTCGTATACGATATATCCCATATTATAGCATACAACTATACTTTGGGATATATCCAACACGACAAATCGCAAAAGAAAGTAAACTTTTGTGAAGAAGGAGGGATGCCACATGAATGCAAAAGAAGCGGTTGCGCGTCGGATTCAGGAGCTCTGCATCCAGCGCGGCTTGGCCATCAATGCGTTGGCGAATTTATGCGGCGTTCCGCCGTCTACTATTTACAGTATGCTGAACGCAAAAAGTCAAAATCCGGGAATCATTTCGATTCAAAAGGTTTGTGACGGTCTGGAAATCAGTGTCCGGGAATTTTTTGACGACCCATTGTTTGAGAATTTAGATCCGGTAGTTCAATAAATCAACGATTTTTTGAAAGAAAGAAGTACAATGGACGAGTTCAAAAACATTGTTCAGTATCAGACAAAAGAGTACGGCTGTATCAAAGTGAAGCTGGCCGAGGTGCTGGAACGGCGCGGCATTACCCGAAACCGCCTTCGTACTCTGACCGGAACAAAATATGACGTGATCGACCGATATTATAAGGGCGTCAGCGTGGAAATGGCTGACTTGGACTTTTTGGCGAAAGTCTGCTATGTGCTGGATTGCGAGGTCAGCGACTTAT
Source organism: uncultured bacterium (assembly GCA_949295195.1). Lineage (GTDB taxonomy): Bacteria > Bacillota > Clostridia > Oscillospirales > Oscillospiraceae > Lawsonibacter. The sequence continues at coordinate 1,387 of CASFKT010000144.1, forward strand.
TAGAGTATCAACGGCCGGAACACAAGTAGAGGACGGACCTGTGGGTTCGTCCTCTTTCATTATGGGCTGGCGGGTATATGTCCCCTCATCCGCCCGTTTCTCTGCGGCGATTCAGAACGGCGCGTCCGGGAGGCCGCGCCCTACAAAAGGGGACCCCTCCAGGGCGGGCGGCCCAGGTGTGCCGCCCCTACGGGTGGAATGGTTTCCCACGGTGGGCGACCGCGAGGGTCGCCCCTACATCTGTTTGAAACCTGACGGACGGGTGAGAGTCCCCTGGGGCGTTTCTCAGCGGCGATTCAGAACGGCGCGCCGAGTCGTCGCGCCCTACAAATGGAGAGTCCCTCCATTGCGGGCGGCCACATGGGGCCGCCCCTACGGCGAATAAAGAGGTGGGTGCGTTTTTGCGTAGGGGCCGGACACTGGCCGGCCCGCCGAAGGAATTTTGCCATTTCGGAGCCCACCCTCATCCGCCCCGCATGCGCTCGGCACCTTCTCCTTGAAAGGGAGAAGGTTTTCGGGCGGCTGATAGCCGCCCCTACGGGGATTTAGAAACGTCTCAGGATACGCCGTCCCCCTGAGCCGCACTTGAGCCCGAACATTTCAAAAGGCGCGCTTTCCACCAGGAGGAGCACCACTTAAAGGTTACCAAACCCTCAGCGGCAGCGGTTATGGACCGAAAACCAATTCCCTGTCCATCCGCGCCTTTGCGTCAACAGCCAAAGCCCCCTAATTGGGTCCCCGTAAAACGGAGGTCCAGGGGCCGCTCTTTGGTGACTTTCTGACAGAAAGTCGCTCGCCGCCCGCAGGCGGCGAAACTCCTCGTTAAGCAGAAACCGAATTCTTCCTCCGCAGAAAGGAAAATTTCGTCTCCGAGCACAGCACCGCAATAAAGATCAATCCAAATCCCACCAGCAGCCGGGGACTCACCGGGTCGCCGTAGAACAGCACCGAGAACAGCACCCCGAACACCGACTCCAGGGAGAGAATCACCGAGGCGGAGGAGGGCTCCGACCACACCTGCCCCACGTTCTGGCACAGGAGGGCCACGGTGGTGGCCATGACGCACAGATAGGCCAGGGGCCAGAGCACCCCGGGCTGGGTGAAGATTCCGGCAGGGAAAGGCTGGAACAGCAGGCCGCCGGCCAGGGAGAGCAGGGCGGTGGAGGCAAACTGGACAGTGGTGAGCAAGTAAATGTCCTTGCCGCCGGACAGGCGGTTCACCGCCACAATGTGCAGGGCGTAAAACAGGGCGCTGAACAGGCTCAGGCCGTCCCCCCAGGTGACGGTGAGGTCCCCGGACAGGGAGACCAGCCCCACCCCGGTGATGCACAGAAAGGCGGCCAGCAGGTTATACTGGTCGGGCCGCCGGTGAAACACCTGCCAGGCCAGAAAGGGGACCAGCACACAGTAGGTGGCGGTGAGAAAGGCGTTCTTGGAGGGGGTGGTCCCCGTCAGGCCGAAGGTCTGGGTGGTGTAGGCGATAAAGAGGAACACCCCGAAGAGCCCGCCCCGCCACAGGTAGTCCCGGGTGAAGCGGGTCCGCCACTTCTTCCAGCAGAACAGCCCCAGCAGCACCGCGCCGGTGGTGAACCGAAAGACCAGAAGCCAGAAGGGGGGCACCGCGTCCAGGGTGTTCTTCATAATAAAGAAGGAAGTGCCCCAGATAAAGGCGGCCAGAAACAGCAGGGGCTTGGCCAGACGGCGCATCACGGTCTCAGACATGGAAAAGCGCTCCTCTCATTTTATTTGCGCAGCGGGAAATTTCATGGTAAGATAGGCGGGACCAAAGACAGAGACAGGAGGAAGACGCATGGAGATCCTGCCCAGAGATTTTTATGACCGGGATACCCTCACCGTAGCCCGGGAGCTGCTGGGGTGCTATCTGGTCCGGGAGTGGGAGGGGAAAAAACTGGCGGTCCGAATCACTGAGACCGAGGCCTACATCGGCCGGATGGACAAGGCCTGCCACGCCTATCAGTACAAGCGCACCCCCCGGACGGAGACCCTCTTTTCCAAGCCGGGCGTCTCCTACATCTATCTCATCTACGGCATGTACCACTGCCTCAACTTCATCACGGAGCCGGAGGGGGAGCCCTGCGGCGTGCTCATCCGGGGGGCGGTCCCGGTTGACAATAAGGATAGCATAGCAGAAAACCGCTTTGGCTGCAAGGCCTCCCAGCTCACCGCCTACCAGAAAAAGCACTTTCTGGACGGACCGGGAAAACTCTGTAAAGGGTTAGCCCTTACCAGGGCGGAGAACGCCCTGCCCCTGGACCGGCCGCCCCTGTATGTGTGCCGGGGCCCGGTCCCCCAGGAGATTCACACAGGCAAGCGCATCGGCATCGACTACGCCCAGGAGGCCATCGACTTCCCATGGCGGTTCTGGTTTACGCCCGGGACGGAGGAGGGGGAGCATGGTCTTTTTTGATCTGGACGGCACCCTGCTGGACTCCAACGGGATCTGGCTGGACATCGACATCGCGTTTTTGGGGCGGCATGGGATCTCCCCCGTGCCGGAGGACTACACCTGGTATGTGACCCACCACAGCGCCCCCGACTCCGCACGGTACACCCGGGAGCGGTTCGGTCTGGCTGAGACGGCGGAGGAGATCCAGGGGGCCTGGCTGGACATGGCCCGGGAGGCCTACGCCGGGCAGCTGGCCCTCAAGCCCGGAGCGCGCGCCTTTCTGGAGCGGTGCCGGGAGCATGGAGTCCCCATGGCGGTGCTCACCTCCTGCATCCCGGAGCTGTGCCGGGCCGCCCTGGAGCACCACGGCATCTTGGACTGGTTCCAGGGGGTGGTGTACGCTCAGGAGACCGGGATCGGGAAGGGGGAGCCGGAGCTGTACCGCCTGGCGGCGGAGCGCTGGGGGAGGGAGCCGGAGGAGTGCATCCTGTTTGAGGACTCCCCGGGCTACTGCGCCGCCGCCCGGGAGGCGGGCTTTTTCGTGGCCGGGGTGCGGGACCCCCTGTACGCCGGCCGGGAGGAGGAGATCCAGGGGCTGTGCCGCGGCTGGGTGGAGGACTTCCGGCAGGTTTCGGAGCCCATCTGGGCGCAAATTCTGACGCCGGAGGCGGGCCTGGCCGAGGTGGCTCCGAAAGGATGAGACACAATCGAAAAAATACTTGCAATTTCCAGAGATTTGTGATAACATTCCTTAGTCTGAATAACGGGCGGTCCTCTGCGGCCGCCGCGCCGGATTTGGAGCGCGGCAGAGTGGCCGGCAAGAACGCCTATACAACAGGAGGAAATTGACATGGATCTGATGAAGGCTTTTACCGACAAGTACACCAAAGAGGAGCCCCCGGTTGTCCAGGTGGGCGACACCGTCCGGGTGCACCTGAAGGTTAAGGAAGGCAACCGCGAGCGTATCCAGGTGTTCGAGGGCACCGTCATTGCCAAGAAGCACGGCGGCATTGAGGAGACCTTTACCGTCCGCCGCATCTCCTACGGCGTCGGTGTGGAGAAGGTGTTCCCCCTCCACGCTCCCTCCATCGAGAAGGTGGAAGTGGTGCGGCACGGCAAGGTGCGCCGCGCCAAGCTGTACTACCTGCGCGGACGCGTGGGCAAGGCGGCCAAGATCAAGGAGGCCCTTTGATCCAGAG
>CASFKT010000145.1 GCA_949295195.1 uncultured bacterium
TGAGGCGGTGTGGGGGGAGCGGTACTTTGAGAGCAACAACACCGTGATGAGCCACATCGCCCGGCTGCGGGAGAAGATGCACGAGCCCAGCCGGAAGCCAAAATTCATCAAGACCGTGTGGGGGGTGGGGTACACCATTGAGTAAGCAGAAGCAACTGGGCGGCCGCTCCCGCCGCTCTACCCTCCAGGCCTGGGGCTATTACCTGCTGGCCCTGATGGCCTGGGTGACCATTGTGCTGGTGGTCAGCGTGCTGGGCTTTATTATCTGCCGCAGCCTGATCTGGTACGAGACCAACCCCCTCTACCATCTGCTCAACTGGGTGCGGGACTATTACTTCTTTGTGGGATGGGTGGTCATCAGCTACTACTTCATCGCCCGGCCCAATCAACAGCTCCAGGCACTGGTGGAGGCCTCCGGTCAGCTCTCCCAGCCGACGGAGGAGCCTATCCGCCTCCCTCCCGCCATGAAGAGCGTGGAGGACCAGCTGAATCTGGCCCGGGAGGAGGCCCTCCGGGCCCAGCAGGCCGCCCGGGAGGCGGAACAGCGGAAAAACGACCTGGTGGTCTATCTGGCCCACGACCTGAAGACCCCTCTCACCAGCGTCATCGGCTATCTGACCCTCCTGCGGGACGAGCCCCAGATCTCCCCGGAGCTGCGGGCGCGGTACACCGGCATCGCCTTAGAAAAGGCGGAGCGGCTGGAGGACCTGATCAACGAATTTTTCGACATCACCCGCTTCAACCTGAGCCACCTGGAGCTGGAGAAGCAGACGGTGGATTTAAGCCGCATGCTCCAGCAGGTGATCAGCGAGTTTGAGCCCATGCTCGCGGAGGAACAGCTCACCTGCACCCTGGACCTGCCGGCCCGGATGGACTACCCCTGCGACCCGGACAAGCTGGCCCGGGTGTTTGACAACCTGCTGCGCAACGCCTGCCACTACAGCACGCCGGGGACGGAGGTTCAGATCTCCGGGGCGGAAACCGGCGCATCTATCGTTCTCACCTTCCATAACGAGGGGAGGACCATCCCCCCGGAGAAGCTGGAGCGCATTTTTGACCAGTTCTTCCGCCTGGACAGCTCCCGCGCCACCCGCACGGGGGGCGCGGGCCTTGGCTTGGCCATCGCCAGGGAGATTGTGGAGCTCCACGGGGGGACCATCTCCGCCCGGAGCTGGGACAACCAGGTGGAGTTCCAGGTGACCCTGCCCAAGGCGGGGCGGGAGGGGGATTTCCATGGATAGCGCCGCCCCCCTGTTCGCCGGGTGGAGGGAGACCATGATTTGGACCTGCCTCCAGGGCCACATGGGTACGGTGGTCACCGACGGGCGCACGCCCCCGGAGAGCGCCCTGTGCGCGGTGGGGGATTTCTGTTTTCTGGCCGGGAAGCCCGACCCGGAGCTGGCCCGCCAGGCTGACCGCCCCATCCTGGTCCCCCGCACCACGGACTGGGAGCCTGTGCTCCGGTCTGTCTTTGGTGAAAAGGTATCGCCCTTTCCCCGCTATGCCATGGACGGGCCGGAGGAGTTTGACCGGGAGCGGCTGGCCGCATACGCCGCCGCCCTGCCGGAGGGGTACACCCTCTCCCCTATCCTGCCTCAGCACTACCCCGCTCTTATGGGAGATGCGTGGTCCAAGGACCTGTGCGGCAATTTTCGGGACGGGGACGACTTTGTCCGCCGGGGGCTGGGGGTGATCGCCCTGCAAGACGGGATTCCGGTGGCCGGGGCCTCCTCCTACACCGTCCACGACGGAGGCGTCGAGATCGAGATCGACACCCGGCCCGACCAGCGGCGGAAGGGGCTGGCCCTCTCCTGCGGGGCGCGGCTGATTCTGGACTGTCTGGACCGGGGGCTCGCCCCCAGCTGGGACGCCCACAACCTGCCCTCGGTCTCCCTGGCGGAGAAGCTGGGGTACCGGCTGCGCGCCCCTTATCGGGCGTACCTTCTGGATTTGAGTAAGCCCTAAGAGAAAACCCGGCCCGCCAAGTTGGCGGGCCGGGTTTCTTTTACAATCAGATGCTGTTACGCGGGGGCGGCGCTGCGGACGCTGGAGATGAGGAAATCTCCGATGCCCTGGTTGTCAAGCACCTGGCTGCGGGTGGACAGGTCGTTGAAGTGCCACCACTCCGAGGCCAGAGGGGTGAGCTCAGCGTCGGTGCAGTACCGCTGGAGCCCCAGGGCGGGCTCATTGGAGGCCATGGCCTGGGTCATCTCCGCGTTCTTCCAGGCGGTGGTGGAGTTGATGGTCACCGGGGCGGTGTAGGTGGCCGCCGCCCGGCTGAGCTCGTGGATGGGGGTGGGCATCTCATAGCGCTCATAGTTCCACACCCGCACATAGCGGTATCCGCCGGAGGTGTACTCCTTGGTCTCGCTCACCTTGGCCAGCCCCATATCCACCGCGTAGCCCCGCTGGTGGTTGGAGTAGCCCCCGGAGATGAACCAGGAGATCCGCCAGGGCGCTCCGGTCACCGCCTCCTTTACCTCCGGGTCGGTGCGGGTCATGGCGGACAGGGAGTTGAGCACCTTGGTCTGTACCTCATGGGGGCGGTAGCCCTCGTACAGGATCAGGCTGTTGCCCTCGGCCAGAGCGCTCTGCTGGGCCTCGCACAGCTTGAAGGCCATGGAGTAGAGCACCGGCATCATAAACTCCATCTTGCCCAGCCGCTCGTTGTAGGTCTTGCTGGGGTAGAAGGCCTCGCCGGTGACCTCGGGGATGACCTTGCCGCAGGACCGGAAGTGGGAGGAGTAGCTGTTGGTGGCGTCGTAGATGATGGAGGGGATCACGTCGGGCAGGTTCACCAGACAGTACTTGTGCTCCAGCCAGCCGGTGATCTCACCGTGCTGGGTCTGGGTCTGCTCCTCGTCGGTGAAGTAGTCGGTGGTCACCTCCACCTGCCACCAGTCCCCCTCCTCCCGGAGCACCGTGAAAGGCGTCCCGGAGGCCACCAGGGCCAGGGCCCCGTCGGTGAGGGTGGGGGGCTCCTCCTCTTCCACCGGCTCGGTCTCCGCCGGGGGCTGAGGCTCAGTGGCCGGAGTCCCAGCGGAACCGGATGGGTCCGGCTCAGTGGCCGGAGTTTCCGGGGCGAGCTCCTGGCCGGCCGGAGTCTCTGTCTCGGGCGTCTCCCCCGGCTGGGCGGGGGTAGTCTCCGTCTGAGCGGAGCTTGTCCCCTCCTGGGACTCCGCCGTCTCCGCCTCCCCCGCCGCAGGCGCGGTTTCCCCGCCGCCGGACGCGTCGGGGGCCGGAGTGGTCTGCTCTGCCGGAGCGGCGCTCTCACTGGAAGAGGCCGAAGGGGAACTGGTTCCCCCTTGCGCCTGGGCCTGGGCGGCGGCCTCCGCCTCTGCACGGGCCCGCTCCTCCTCTAAGCGCTTCTGCTCCTCCTCCAGCCGCTTTCGCTCCTCCTCAGCCTTCTCCCACTCCTCCACCGCCGTGGCGGCGGCCTCCTGGTCGGCCGGGTCGGCCCACAGGGGCAGCTCCACCGAGGCATAGCCGGTGGCCCCCTGAATGGGCAGCTCCAGACCGTTATAGTCGTCGGGCAGGTACTCCACCGTGCGGCCGGTCTCCCAGGCTGGGGGCTCCTTCACCGGTTCCGGCTCCTCCGCCTGGGAGGAGCTGGCCGGCGGGGTCCAGGGATCGGGCGCAGAACTGGACTCGTCCTCCTGGGGCTGGGTCGTCCGGCCGCAGGAGGTGGTGACCAGCATCAGCGCCGCCAAAATTAACGCGGTCCATCGTTTCTGCATAGCGCTCTCCTTCTATCTCGGAAGCTGCCGCCCGGTCCACAATCATCCGGACCGGGCGAGCTCCCGCCAAGAGGTTTTCTCTTACAGCACGTCCTCCACCGTCTCCATGCCGTTTTCCCGGTAGGTGTACACAGTAAAGCCGTTATAAATCAGCTCTCCATCCTCCCCTGGCCCCAGGCAGCTGGGTGCGTAGGAGCTGCTGATGGGGGAGCCGATGGCGGCAATCAGGCTGGAGGCGCTCTGGCCGATGTAGGCCCGGGCGGCGTCCGCCGTGGCGGCCACGGGCTCGGGCTCCGGGTCGGTGGCGGGCTCCGAAGCGGGTTCCGGGTCGGGTTCGGACTCGGGCTCCGGCTCGGTCACCGTGGGGGTCTGAGGCTGCTGGACCGAGGGCTTGGTCACCGCAGGCTGTCCGGAGGACTGCTGGGTCTGGGTAGTTGTACTGGCGGAGGTGTCCTCCTGGCCCTGGGTGGAGGCATCCCCTGCCGGGGCGCTGGAACTGCTGTCTCCGGCCGAGCTGTCCTCGGGGGCGGTCACAGACACGTCTACGCCGGCGGAGCGGTCCTCCACCGAGGTGCTCTCCTCCTGGGCGGAGGAGACGGACTGGCTGCTGCTCCCATCCGAGGAGCCAGAGGCGTCGGAGGAATTTCCGCCGCAGGCGGTGAGGCCGCCCAACAGAGTTACAGCTAACAGCAGGGCAATGGTTCTCTTCTTCATCTTACATCCAAATCCTTTCTGAATTTGTCGGTTATTGCTGGGAAACCGCTCCGGTGGTATAGAGCTGTCCCTCAAACTGATACAGAATCTCCGTGTCCGCCTGGGCCTGCTCCGCCGGGACGTACAGGGTGAAGGGCGTCCCCTCCCCCGCCTCGCCCACCGGGCTGGCCTCATAGAGCTGGTCTCCCAGCTGGACATAGATGGGGGAATTGCCGTCCACGTCTCCGGTGAGGCGGCCCTCCAGCCGGGTGTATCCCGCCAGCAGGCCGTCCTCCGCGGCGGTGAGCTGGACCTGGGCCGTCCCCTGGGGGGGCACGCCGTTCAGGACCCGCTCCGGAGCCGGGAAGATGGGGGCCTGGGTGGCCCACCAGTCCAGATTGCGCTCCACGATCTCAATGAGCACCGTGTCCGCCCCGGTCTGGTCCAGCAGGGACATGGTGTACGGCATGGCCCGGGAGAAAGCGGACTGTCCGTAGGCGTCCGCCAAATAGGGA
>CASFKT010000146.1 GCA_949295195.1 uncultured bacterium
GGCCTCGCCGGCGCCCAGGGACGTTCCATCAATTTCTATGGCTGCGCCCACAGCGCCCGCAGATGTGGTCATCATCAGGGCGGCCAGCACGCCGGCTGCACCCGTTCTCCATCTGTGTTTCATCGTGGGTGTATACTCCTTTTGGTTTATTTTTCGAGATTTTTCTTAAAAACCTCGAATTACACTTCAAAATTGTAATGGATTTTGTATCTGAGCGCAAGCTGTAAGTCCTGGAGCTCCAGAAGATGGAAAGAGGCGGGGCTTCCCCCGCCTCTCGGCTGATTTCGGAATTACTCCGCCTCCACCGGCAGAGTAACGTCCCCAACCGTGACGCTCTCCACGGTGGACAAATCCAGGATCTCCTCAAAGACCCGTCCCTTCTGACAGACGGTCTTCCCGTCCTTCGGACGGATTCCGCCGCCATTGCCGCTCAAATCCAGTGCTGTCCCGTCGGTAAAGTTCACGGTCACGGGCAGGGACTCAAAGAAGCGGTAAGACTGCTCCCGGTCATGTTCACTCATCTGGCCGTCCGCCTGATCCTGGTGGTCCCAGACCAGCTCCTCCCAAACCGTGTAGTCCACCTGGATGGACAGGGGGGAGATGGTCACCCCGTCCAGAGTGGCCTCCATGCCGTTGAGCTGGAAGGTCTGCCCGGCCTCCAGGCTCACGCCGCTGTCCGGGAACTGGAACTGGAATCGGATCTTCCAGCTCCCCTCCGCCAGCAGGGTCCTGTCCTGAATGTCCTCGCCCCGCAGGTACAGATTCTGGAAAGTGGCGGTGGCCGTCCCCGGCTCAATGGGGGTATCCGCCGTCATCATCTCCACGTACTGAATGGCGTTGTCGGCGGGGTTGGCATCGTAAAAGTAGGCGGTTCCGTGGCTGCCCCCGAGCATCCCAATGAATGTGTCGGACTGCTCAAAGGTCAGAGGCAGCGGGCCGTCCGTCCCCCCCAGCGGGATCAGATCCTCCACAAGGGGCTGCCCGTCGTCCCGGGCGATGGAGTACACCACGGCATAGCTGTAGGTGTCCCCGATGATGGCGTCGGCGGTGATGGTCACACCGTCCGCCGTATCGCTGGCCCCGATGGGTACCCCCATCCGGTCCATGATCTCCGTCTGGGCGGGGGCCCCGCCAAAGACAGAGGCGAACACCTCTCCCGCCGGGGTGAGGGTAACGGCGGCCCCCACCCCCATGGTCATCAGCAGGGCGGCCACCACGCCCACGGTCACGGTGCGGCGGATGGAGCGCACCTTTCCGCTTCCCCGGCTCTCTCCCGCCGTCAGGCGGTCCACCATGGCGGTCTTCTCCTCACGGGTAAAATGCAGCTCATCCAGAGACTGACGATAGGTTTTCATACAAATCCCTCCTGTTCCAGGTGTGTGCGCAGCTTCTCTCTGCCCCGGCTGAGCTGGGTGGCCACGGTGGCCGGCTTCTCCCCCAGCAGCTGGGCAATCTCGTTGGCGGAGTACCCCTCGTAGTAGTAGAGGTAGATGACCGTCCGGTACTTGGGAGGCAGCAGGTTCACCGCCGCCAATAGGCTTCCCTCCTCCGCTTCCGGGGCGGGGACGGCCCGGGCCGCCTCCAGGTCCACTGTGGTTTTCCGCCAGTGGCTCTTGAGCTGATCCTTGCAGAGGTTGACGGCGGCCCGGATGATCCAGGCCCGCTCGTGCTCCGGGGTCTCAAAGCTCCGGGGCTTCTCCAGCAGCCGGAGGAACACCGTCTGACAGATGTCCTTGGCGTCCTCGGTGCTTTTCAGATAGGTATAGCTCAGGCGCAGGATCAGATCGGAGTAGGTGTCCACCAGCCGCTCCGCCTCGGCCCGGTCGATGTGTGATTTCAAATGCTTCACCTTCTTTGCAGGTGTGTTCTTCAAAAGCGCTTTCACCTAGAATACGAATGAGGCGGAAGAAATCTGACAGGGGCGGGAAAAAATTTTGCCGCGTACGGTGTCTGTGAAGGCAGCTTCGTGTGTCCCCCCGCACCGCGGGACAAAGCGGGGCGGCCCCGTAGGACCGCCTCAGTCTGTCAAAAACCTATGCAGAATAAAATCCGCCTGAGTCAGGGCGTGGGAGCTCGAGGGGGCCGCCTCGTCAAAATTTCTTCTCCCGCAAAAACTCCCCAGAGCAAAAACTCTGGGGAGTTTCCCGGTCACATCTTCACGAATTTGTCTTTGGGAGCCCGGCAGATGGGGCACCGGTAGTCGTCGGGCAGGGTCTCGCGCTCGGCGATGTAGCCGCAGATGGTGCACCGCCAGGCCACCTCCTCCACGATCCTAACCACTGTGGCCGCCGCCGGGGTGGCGCCGCCCTCGCCCCGGTAGTCGTCCAGAGTCATGGCCGGACCCTCTCCCAGCACCTCGGCCTCGGTGGCCTCGCACACAAACAGCACATAGCTGCCCAGGTCCAGCTTGTCCACGATTTTGCAGCTGATCCGGGCCAGGGCGTGGTCCTTCACATAGGGGTTGCCCGCCCCGTCGGTCTCCACCTGGAAGCCCTCGTACTTGTCCACTACACGGCCGGACTTATAGCCGAACAGATCCACCAGCTCCTTGGGGGTCCCGCGCTCCAGCACAGTGGCCGCGAAGCTGCCGGCGGCCTCCACCGCCTTATAGGTCTCGTTGCTCTTGTTCAGGCTCAGGGAGAACTTGGCCGGATTGGTGGAGGTGATCTGGTGCAGGGAGTTGACCACACACCCCTGGTACTTCCCATCCAGCACGGAGCCCACCAGAAAAAGCCCATAGTTGATACGGTTAAACGCCTTGCGATTCATAAAACACCCTCCTTATTGAAATTGAAATTTCTTCCCCAGATTCTTTATCAAGAATTATTCTCATTAATATAGAAGAACTATACTATAGAATTTCCCACCTGTCAAGAGGTTTATTTGATTTCGCCAAGAAAAAACGGGATGCTCACACAAAATGTGAGCATCCCATCTGATTTTATCGCGAACTGTCGCTGTCCTCTTCTGTATCTGAATTCATGGTCCCACGCAGATCCTGAGGCAACTCCTCCTCATCTTCTCCCTGATTTTGCAGGTCCTGAGGCAGCTCTTCCTCAGAGTCCTCCGGAGGAAGTTCTCCATCCCGGAAGAACCGCAGGTTCAGGTCCACATTGCCGGAGATCCCGGGCACCTTCCCGCTGGAGGTATACTGCCACATGTCAAAGTCATAGTAAAACGAGGGGTAGTCGGTGTACTGGGCCAGCCAGAAAGGATAGTCCAGCAGCTGGCTCAAGTCCAGATTATTGTAGGCCAGATTCTGATAGAAGTAGATCATTGCCTCGTAGCCCGCCGCCTCAATATCCGCACAGAAGGCGTTAGCCATGCTGCACAGGAGGTCGGTGTCCGGTATGGTCTGAGTCCGGGAACCGGCGTAGTTCTGCCGCTCCCAGTCGAAGACCACCGGATATGTAATGCGGTAGGGCGCGATCTGCTCGATCACATAGGCGGCCTCCTGCCGGGCCTCCTCCACGGTAATGGCCTGGGAGAAGTAGTAAATTCCCACATCCAGGCCGGCGTCCAGAGCGCCCTGCACATTGTTGAGGAACTGGGTGTCGCCCCGCATGTTTCCCTCCGTGCCATAGCCCCGGTATCCCACCCGGATCATGGCAAAGTCAAAGCCGGCATCCGCCACCTGCTGCCAGTCAATGGTCCCCTGATGGACGGATACATCCACCCCCTTGGTCACGTAGACTCCGTCCTCTGTATAGGTAATGTAACCGTTCTCATCCTTGGAAAAGCCCTCCGGGTCATAGGTGTTGACCGGAACGTCCTCCAGAATATCATAGTAAGCTCCCTGGAACAAAATCTGCTCCCCATAGGTGTGGACCCGGTCCACCTGCCAGACGATCACGCTGATCTCTGCCCGGGTGATGGACTGGTCGGGCAGGAAAACAGTCTCCCCATTTTCCGCAGTGCTTCCGGTGATGATTCCCAGCTCATAGAGGACGGTCAGATATCCATTGTCCACATCCGAGAAGGGCGAGCGTTCCGAGGAGGGCTCCACCCCCAGGGCCTTGGCCGCCAGCTCCGCCACCAGGACACGGGCCATGGGCTGGTCCAGGTCACCGATCTGCTCCTGAGTCAGATAGCCCTGGGACACCGCGTAGTCCGCATAACCGCTGGCCCAGTGATCTCCGGTTGCTGCAAGATCTCCGCTGCCTGCCGCTTTCAGCACCATAACCAGAGCTGCGCCGGAGGTCAGAGGATCATTGGCCCCGAACAGTCCGTTTCCATAGCCGTCAATCATCCCCCGGCTGTTCAGCACCGCCACATAGTCATAGTACCAGTCGTCCTCCTGGACGTCGGAAAACGAACTCACATATCCGCTTGGCACGCTCAAGCGGTAAGGCGTGGCCGCCGCCAGAGCCGGCTGCACACCAACTGTCATCATCAAAGCAAGCGCCGCGGCGCAGCTGCCAACTCGTTTCCACTGCATATTGCTCCGAATACCTCCATTCATTTCAGATCGCCTCAATCTCACGGGTTTACCGTAATGAGGCTATTATAGCAAACTCCTGAATTCGACACAAGAGGCATTTCTTGTCTCTCTCAAAAGACGAAGGACCAACCCCTACGCAACTCGTACAAAAAGAAAAAAGACGGACAGCAAACTGTCCGTCCTTTTGTGTTGGCACTACCTATCTTTCCAGCCCGTCTCCAGGCAAGTATTTTCGGCAGAAGCGAGCTTAAC
>CASFKT010000147.1 GCA_949295195.1 uncultured bacterium
CCCACCACGCAGACCTTTTTCCGGCCCGTCATGTCCGTGTACTGCAGGCCCCGGCCCTGGGCGATCTCATAGCCCTTCATGGCGAAGTAGTCCTCGCTGACGCCGGTGACGGAGGTGGCGGAGAGGGTGCTGCTGCCGATCTTCACGGAGCCGGTCATGGAGACGGTGGGAGAGATCCTGCTGAAGGTATCGCTGTTGTCCGCCACCAGCTGGTACATCTCCTCCTCCGACACGCTGCGGGAGGAGCCCCGGCCCATGATGGACACGGTCAGGGAGTCGGTGCCCATGTCGGCGAAGCTGTCCTCGATGTACCCCTGCATGCCGTTGCCCAGGCCCACAATGACGATGACCGCGCACACGCCGATGATGATGCCCAGCATGGTGAGGAAGGTCCGCATCTTGCTGGAGAGGATGTTCTGCACCGCCATCTGAAAAGTCTCTGCCAGGCTCATGCGTCCGCCCCCTTCCATCTTCCGGCCCGGCCGGGAGTGACCACCGCCTCGGGCGCGGTGGCGTCCCCGTCGTAGACCACGCAGCCGTCCTCCAGGCGGATGATCCGCTGGGCCTGGACGGCGATGGAGTTGTCGTGGGTGATGAGAACCACGGTGTTGCCCTGGCGGTGGATGTCCTGGAGCATGGCCAGAACCTCACGGCCGGTGCGGGAGTCCAGGGCTCCGGTGGGCTCGTCGGCCAGGATAACCGACGGACGGCCCACCAGAGCCCGGGCGATGGACACCCGCTGCTGCTGGCCGCCGGAGAGCTCCATAGGCTTGTGCCGCCACTTGTTTCCCAGTCCCACCTGCTCCAGGGCCGCCAGGGCCCGCTCCCGGCGCTCCCCCTTCGGCACGCCGGCGTACATCAGAGGGACCTCCACGTTTTCCACTAAGTTCAGCTTGGGCAGCAGGTTGTACTGCTGGAAGATGAAGCCCAAGAGCTCGTTGCGGATCTCAGCCAGCTGATTTTTGTTCATCTGGCCCACGTCCTGGCCGCTGAGCAGGTAGGTTCCCTCGGAGGGGACGTCCAGACAGCCGATGATATTCATACAGGTGGATTTTCCTGATCCGGAGGAGCCCACAATGGCCACGAACTCCCCCTTATAGATCTGAAAGGAGATGTGGTTGGCCGCTTTGACCACGGTGTCCCCCATGTAGTAATACTTGCACACGTCCTGAAATTCAATGAGCGCATTCATGGCTGCACCTCCTTAGAAGCCTGGGCCGCCGCCCATGCCGCCTCCGCCGCTGGGCATGCCGCCGCCCATGCCTCCGGGCATTCCTCCCATCATCATGCCCATCTCGCTGCTGGAGGAGCTGGTGGGGATATAGGCCACCGTGTCCCCCTCCTGCAGGCCGGAGACAATCTCGATGTAGTCGTCGCCGCTGACGCCTGTGGTGACCTCCACGGAGTAATAGTCCTCGCCGTCCTCGGCGGTGGACTCCACCAGGGTCCCGTTGGCGGCGCTGGGGGAGTCGGCGGTGACCAGCACGGTGTCTCCCCGGTTCAGAGCGGCGGAGGGGATGGCCAGCACATCCTCGGCGCTGGCCAGCTCAATGGTGGCGTCCACGCTCATGCCGGGGAGCAGGCCGTCGGTTTCGTCGATGCGGATGGTCACCGGATAGGTGGTGGCGCTGCCGCTGGAGGTGCCCGCCACGCTCACCTTGGTGACGGTTCCGGTGTAGGTGGTGTCCTCCACCGCGTCGGCCACAATGGAGACGCTCTGGCCCACCTCGATGCTGGCGATGTCCAGCTCATCCACGGAGAGGGTCATGGTGAGGTAGCTCAGGTCGTAGATGGTGCACAGAACCTGGTTGGCCTCAGTGGTCTCGCCGGCGTTGTAGTTCTTATCCACGATGGTCCCCTTGATGGGGGAGGTGATGGTGTAGTCGTCCAGATTTTCGTACTGGTTTTCCAGGGAGATCTCCGCGTTGCGCAGGCTCTCGGAGGCGCTCTGGAGGGAGTCGTCCAGGTCGTCGCTGGTGAGGACAATAAGGGTCTGGCCGCTGGAGACCTGATCCCCCTCAGACACCCGGATGGAGGAGACCTCGCCGGAGACCTGGGCGGTGACCGTTTCCTCCTCCTTATAGGTGAACGTGCCGCTCGCCGTGCTGGTGGCCGTTCCCACCGCCGCGCTGGCAGTCTGCTCGGTGGACAGACCACCGGGGTTTGACACGTCGATGGTCACCGACCGGACGATCACGTTGCCGGTGAGCACCGTGTCGGTGCCGCTGATCTTGGAGATGGTGCCGGTGAGGGTTTCAAAGGTGGAGTCCAGGGTGACCGTGGCGCTCTGCCCCACATAGAAGGAGGATGCGTCGTCTGCGGGGAAGGAGACCTCCAGACTCATGGTCTGGGAGTCCCGGATGGTGGCCACTGTCTCCCCGGCGGCCACGTCGTCCCCCACCTCCACGTCGATGGAGTACACCTGACCGGATACCGGGGCGGTGATGATCAGATCCTCCTGGCTCTCCAGCTGGTTGTTATAGCTGCGCTGGGCCTGGTTCAGAGAGATCTCAGCCTGCTCCAGAGAGTTGGAGGCGTCGGAGGAGTCGATGGTGTAGAGAATGGTGCCCTCCTCCACCTCATCCCCCTCCTCAAAGTCGGCGGTGAGGATGCTGCCCTCGATGAGGGTGGTCACCGAGTAGGAGTCGGCCGCCTCCAGGGTGCCGCTGCCGGTGATGGAGGAGGAGACGTCCATGCGGGTGACCTCCGCCGTGGTATAGGAGGTAGCCGACGCCGCGGAGCTCTGACCAGGGCTGAGCATCTGCCAGCCTACGCCGGCCGCCACGACCAGGGCCACGCCGGCCACGGAAAATTTCTTCCAGCGGCGCTTCTTCCCGGGCTTTTTATCTCCCCTCCCAGGCAGCTTGGAGAGCAGTTTGGACGCCGCCCCCGAGGCGGCCAGGCGTTCCTTGATGGCAAGTTTCATATTCGTTTCAACCGTCCTTTCCGCGGAGCTCTTGGTCTGCTTACGGGCCTATTTTAGAGAGCGTTTCTCAACAGAGAGGGGAGGAAATCGAAACTTTTTCGAAACAAATGCCAAATATTTTCTAGAACTTGTCCACTCTTTGGAAGAATTGAAAAAATGGGCAGGGAAAATCCCTGCCCATTTGAGCAAATTGATTTTATGGAAATTTTATGGACTGGCAGATGCTTTTTCACCAAATTCCTGAGTCCATGCGGTGCAGGCATCGGAAGAGGAGGCTATGATAGTACCATCGGACAGAGAAAATGCAAATTCTCCGCCCCACCAGTCCAGATAGAAGGGAGCGGCTAGAAACGGCCCCTCCTGTTCATGGATATTTCCATTCCAGCTTTGATGACTCAAAGAGGTGGTCTTATCCCAGGTAAGAGGAAGAGCCAGATGCAGCTCACGGTCCGGGTCCAGGGTAGTCTGCGCCAGAGGAGTCTGGATCTGCCCTCGAAACTCCCAGCGTAAGGGCAGGCGAAACTGAAGCGTTCCGGACCAGTGGACTAAAGTCAGTTCCTGCTGCTGTCCGTCCTGATAGACCCAGGCGAGACAGGTCCGGTTCGCGGGTAGGGAAATCAGGCCGCAGACGGCCAGCCACAGAACCAGAGCGCCCACACCCAGGACGGCGCAGATATATTGTCTCCACCGCTCCTGACGTTTCCAGCCCTGGACCTGCTGGACGGAATCCAGGGCGAGCCGTGCGGCACCCTCCGAATCACAGGGAGCGCTCTGTTCTCCTTGAAGGAGCTCCAGGACGCTCAGGCCCAGTGCTTCGGCCAAAGGTATCAGCATGCTGACATCTGGAAATCCGGCTCCACGCTCCCACTTGCTCACTGCCCGGTCGGAGACGTGCAGCTGCTCGGCCAGCTCCCGCTGGGTAAGTCCCCGCTCCTTCCGCATCTGCGCAATCAGCGCGCCGGTTTTTTGCCGGTCCATCCCCATCACCTCCCAGACAGTATACCATCAGAGGGAGGAGGGAGCAACAAACGCTGCGTAGAGCGGCCCGCCGTCTCAATGATTTTGGGGTGGGCGGGGTCGTCCTCGATCTTGTCCCGGATTCGCCCCACATGGACGGTGACGGTGGCGCTGTCCCCCACATAGTCATAGCCCCAGATGGTCTCAAAGAGGCGTTCTTTGGAGAATACGATGTTGGGGTTCTCCGCCAGAAACTTCAGCAGGGCGAACTCCCGGTTGGGCATCTTGATCTCCTGGTCCCCTTTAAAGACCTTCCAGCTCTGAGGGAGGATGCGCAGGTCACCCACCTGGATGGCGCCGTCGTCCTCTCCGCGACCGCCGGTGAGACGCTGATACCGGCTCAGGTGGGACTTGACCCGTGCCACCAGCTCCGCCGGGTCGAAGGGTTTGGCGATATAGTCGTCCGCCCCCAGGCCCAGCCCCCGGATCTTGTCCACCGACTCGGTGCGGGCGGTGACCATTAAAATGGGCACGTCCACCTGGTCCCGGATGCGGCGGCACACCTCATAGCCGCTGCGCCCCGGCAGCATCAGGTCCAGCAGGATCAGGTCGCAGGCCCCGGTGAGGGCGGCCTCCTCCGCCGCCCCGCCGTCGGAGATCACCTGGGCCTGGAAGCCCTCGATCTCCAGGTAGTCCCGCTCCAGCATGGCGATCTCCTCGTCGTCCTCCACAATCAGGATTTTGGCCATCTATTCCACCTCCGCACAGGGCAGGGCGATTTCAAACACCAGCCCGTGGTCGTTTCTTGCCTGAATCGAGCCCCCGTGGGCCTCGACGATATGTCTGACGATGTAGAGCCCCAGGCCGCTGCCCTCGCCGCCCCGGCTGCTCCGGGCCTGGTCTCCCCGCCAGAACTGTTCAAACAGGTGGGGAAGCTGGTCCTCCGGCACCCCCTGGCCGTTGTCCGCAAAACGGATGCACTCCCGGTCCCACTGCCGCCAGACGGTGAGGGTGAGCACCAGGGGAGAGGCGCCGGAGTACCGCACCGCATTGTCCTTCAAATTGTTGAGCACCCGCAGCAGCTGCTCCGGGTCGATCCGAACCGGGTGGGGAGCGGGGGCCCCCCGCAGTACCACCTGTCCCCCGGAGGGGGCCAGCTCCTGCCGGGCCTCCCGGGCAAACTGAGCCACAAAGTCCCCCAGATCGGCGTCGCTGAGAAACAGCGGGAGGTTTCCGGTCTCCAGCTTGGAGAAGTAGAACAGCCGCTGAAGCAGGCGCTCCATCTCACAGGACTTCCGGTATGCCACCTCCAGATACTGTTCCCGCTTCTCCGGGGTGTTGGCCACTCCGTCCCGCATCCCCTTCAGATAGCCCCTCACCGAGGTGAGGGGGGTGCGAAGGTCGTGGGAGATGCCCGCCACCAGATCGGTGCGGGCCTGCTCATAGCGGGCGTTTTTCTTCTGGCCCCTTGCAGTCCAGGGGAGTGGACAGGTCCCCCCGCTCCACCCGGCCGGCCGCCTGAATGATGGCGTTCACCGGCTTGAGAATCCGCCGGACCTGGTACTGGGTAAACAGAAAGCTGAGGACGCCGATGATTGCGATGGCCGCCAGGCCGATGACAGAGAAGGAGATGAGGGCCGCCTCATTCTGGGAGCGCTGCTGTCCGAACATCTCAGGGGTCTTGGGTTCCATCATGGCCACCAGGACCGCGTCTCCGCACCGCCGCCCCACGATGATGACCCCCTGGTCTTGGAGGGACAGGGTGCCGGACTCCGGCCAGGAGGCGTTGGCGAAGGAGCGGTTGTAGAGGTCCTTCTGAAACTGGTTGAGAGAGGAGTAGACCACCTGGTGGTTCTCTTCCACCGCCAGGCGGTAGTCCAGCTTGGCCAGGCTCTGGTCCAGTTCCCACCAGTCTCTAGCCTCCTCCGGCCAGCTGGCCAGAGTGCTCTGCACCTGGTCGGAGCGGCTGTCCGCCGCCGGGACCGCCTGGTCTTGATAGGCGCGGAATACCAGATGAAGCACACCGCCGCTCACGGTGAGAAGGGTCAGCAGAGCCAGGATCAGGGTCACCATATGGAAGAAAAAAATCTGCCGTCTCATCTCCACCCTCCGTCCTCCATTTGTCATCCAGCATAAGGGATAATTGTAAATAGGAAAGTGGGAAAATCTAAACTTTTTGCAAATTATCCTGAAAAAGCAGGGCCGGACGCCCGCCGGAGCGGACGCCCGGCCCGTTCAGCGGCCGCGGGGTCATGGGGAGAGAATCAGGCGGTGAGCTCCTCGCCGCCGAACAGCCGCACATACTGCAGCCGCTGGTAGTCCTCGATCTTTCCGGTGTAGACGGAGTCCTCCAGATGGCTGTAGGCGTTCCCCTGGGCGTCGGTATACCCCACAAAGGTGAGGGCCGGGATGGTCTTCTGAAGGCTCCACAGGAATTGGCCGTAGGGGTCGGTCTCAATCCCGGCGTAACGGAGCAGGTACTGTCCCAAAAAGTTCAGGCTGGACTCCTCCGGGCCCTCCTCCTCCAGGGGGTAGTTGGCCCAGATGACGAAGGGGGTCCGGTACTTGCCCATGTACTGCTCCATGGTCATATCCGCCTGGGCCACTCCGTAGGCCTTGTCCAGAAACGCCTGCTCCACCGAGGGCTGGTGGTCCCCAAACATGAGGATGATGGTGGGTTCCTCCTGCTGGGAGAAGTAGTCCACCAGCATCTGAAAGGCCTCGTCCGTCTCGTTGGCCAGGGTCAGGTACTGCTCCGCCATGGGGTACTTGCCCGGCTCGTCGGTGAGCTGGACCTGGGCGGGGTAGTCCTCCACGGTGTAGCTGCCGTGGTTCTGGATGGTGACATTGAACAGGAACAGGGGCTCTCCCGCCTCCTTGTGCTCAAACTCCCAGATGATCTGGGCGAAGTCGGACCGGTCGCTCACATAGCCGTGCTCCAGGGTCTGCTCCACGTCCATGTCCTCGCCGCACTTGAAGTCGTCGAAGCCCAGCCGGGGGTAGGCCTGGTTCCGCTGCCAGGAGGTACGCTCACCCGGGTGGAAGGCCAGAGTGCGGTACCCCTCCTCCCGCAGCAGGGAGGCCAGGGAGGGGGAGTCGTCCAGAATGTACTGCTGGTAGGGGATGCTGCCCGAGGGCAGGAAGGCCATGGAGTTCCCCGTCAGAAACTCAAACTCGCTGGCGCTGGTGCCCGCCCCGAAGACGGAGGTGTAGGCGTGGCCCCAGATCGCGTTGTCCAGGGAGCGGATGTAGTCGGTGACGCTCTCCGAGAGGGAGAGGGTGCCGAACTCCTCGAAATCCGCCCAGGACTCGTTCATGATGGCGACGATATTGGGGTGGTCGGCACTCACCGCCGTCTCCTCCGGGAGCTCCACCTGGTCCATGATCCAGCTCAGCCGCTGGGCGGACAGGTCCTCCGGCTCCTCCACCTCCATAAACTCCGTGTTGCGCAGAAAGGCGGCCACCGCGCCGCTCTTCTGATAGGCCCCCAGCTGATCCCACACGTCGGTCTCCACGCCGAACCGGCCCAGGGACTCGGTATGTACCGCCTGGCTCAGGCAGAAGACGCCCAGGACCAGGGAGAGACAGCGGAGGGGGGCGGTGTGCCGGTCAATGAGAAAGCGGCCCTCCCGGAATTTGTGTCGCAGGAGCCAGGCCAGAAGGGCCACCAGGGCGATCCCGGCCAGCATGGGACCGGTGGGGGCGAAGGAGTAGCTCCCCGACACCGCCGCCGCCGTCCCCAGGGCGGTCAGGTCCCAGGGGAGCACCGGCGTCCCCCGGTACAGGGCGACGAAGTAGTTGGCCGCTCCCCACACCCCGCACAGGATGTGGAGGAGCAGGCAGCACACCGCCGGATAGCCTGTGGCCGCCCACAGCAGAAAATAGACCGCGCCGATGCACAGGCTGTTGGCCAGCACCACACCGGGGGCCAGCTCCCAAGGGAGGACCCCCAGAATAAACTGCATCAAATAAAAACTTGTCAGGGGCGGGAGGAGCAGCAGCGCCGCCTGCTCCAGGCGATCCCTGGTGAAAAGAGCTCTGAACTTCATAAATTCTCTCCTGCATTTAGGCCTTGTTTGGAAATTGGAAATGTGCCCGACGGCGAGGAATTTTTTCGCCAGACAAGGCGATTTGACGCGGCAATCCTCTGTGGATTGCAAGGAAAATCAACGCAGTATGGCGGAAAAAGGCCCGTCGTTTGGGCATATTGACATTTTTTAAACAAGGCATAACATATATTTAACATTTAGAGCTCTATTGTACACAGTTTGTCCCGGTTTGTCAAAAGGGAAAGTCCGGTGCGCCGGGGCCTGGGGAAAAATAAAACGCCTCTCTGGCGCGAACCGCGTCAGAAAGGCATTGAAGTCAAAGGACGAATCAGCCGGGAGGCCAGGTCATGTCCCGGCCGGACAGCACGTGGAAGTGCAGATGCGGCACACTCTGGCCCGCCTGCTCCTCCCAAAGGCTGTTTTGACAGCCTTTGGGTTCCCGGGTTTTATCAATGCTCGGGCGAAATAAATTCGCCATCTCCGCGCTAAGTGCCGCCGCTGCGCGGCGGTTGCGCTCCGAAACGCCTCGCTGCGGCTCGGTGTGCGCCAAGGTTTTGCCTGCGGCAAAACGCTTGTACGGCACAAAAGCGCCGCCGCCGCTGCGCGGCGGAATCGGCGAGCAGGCTCTGCTTAACCGGGAGGCCAGGTCATGTCCCGGCCGGACAGCACGTGGAAGTGCAGGTGCGGGACACTCTGGCCCGCCTGCTCGCCGATGTTGGACACCACCCGGTAGCTCTCCAGCCCCAGCTCCTTGGTGACCTTGGAGATGACGGCGAAGATGTGGGCCACCACGGCGGCGTTGTCCTCCGTGACCTCGGCCACCGAGGCGATGTGCATCTTGGGGATCACCAGAAAGTGGGTGGGGGCCTGGGGATCGATGTCGTAGAAGGCGTAGCAGACCTCGTCCTCATAGACCTTGTTGGAGGGGATCTGTCCCTCCGCGATCTTGCAGAACAGACAATCGCTCATAAACGGAAGTCCTCCTTTCCTGGGCGGAGACCGCCCGATTCATTCGTTTCCATTGTAGCACGCTTTTAGAAGAAGCACAACCTCACTGCACGTGGACGTGGTCGTTGATGTGCTTCATGCAGTAGCAGTAGTAGCCGTTGCACTTGGAGCAGTACCGGAACTCCATGTTGGGGTCGTCCGCGTCGGTAATGCCGCACACGGCGCACTTGTGGAGGTAGCCTTTGTGCTCCCGGACCTGCTTCTGGGCCTTCTTGAAGTTGATGGTCTGGGGATTGGTGCGGTAGGCGGCCCGCTGTCCGGTGCGGCGAACAATGCCCATCAGATCCTCCCAGAAGAAGATGAGGTAGTTGAGGATGGCCACCAGGGGCAGGACCGCGGTGATCCACTGGCGGGAGAAGATGCTGAAGAAGAAGTCAAAGGCAAACAGCGCCGCGTCGACCCAGGCCAGCCACTTCACCTTCAGGGGCAGGATGCCGTACAGCAGCACCTGCAGGTCGGGGTACAGGGTGGCGAAAGCGAAGAACATGGACATGTTGATATAATACATAGAGGTGGAGCCCATCAGGAAACCCACCAGGATATTCAATACCACACCCAGGCCGTAGAAGACGGTAAAGCGGGCCGTCCCCCACTGCCGCTCCAGGGAGTTGCCAATGTAGTAGTAAAACAGGGTGGTCATGGCAAACCACAGGATATTAAACATGTCATTGGGGTTGTAGCCGCTGGTGGGGACAAAGACAAAGCTGATGAGGCGCCAAATCTGTCCCTGCAGAATCAGAGGGCTGGAGAAAGAAAACAGCCAGGAGACATATCCGCGGGAGAACATATCCAGGAAATACACCAGTACGTTGCCGATGACGATGAACTTCATCAAATTGGGGATGCCGAAGTTGGGGTGATTATAACAGAAGCGGTCCAGCCAGCGGGAAATGGCCTTCATGGACAGCCCTCCTTTTGTGATGATTATTGGGCATATAACAAAAGTGTAAACATTTTCGGCGGGAAACAAACCTTAATATTATGTGGATGGTCTGAGCTGCCGAGAGATCGCCCGGCTGGTAGGAAGGAATGTGAGTACGATTTCGTGGAAGATACAGCGGAACTGTACGCAAAACCCACGCCGCGTCTGCCATTATGGATTGACCGAGGTCAGGCTACAGGTCCTGGAAGATACCGCAGATCTAAGCAAACCCCACACCTACTTCTGGTTCGTGATGACCGACTGCGGCACGCCGGTGGAACAGTTTCTCTAAGGCGTGACGTTGGATGAGGCCATATGTTCCAGGCAAAGCGTTCCGGTGGGGTGGAGCGAGCCTAACCGGGGGTGTGAGACGGGGGAGAGAGGTATTTTTCCAACACGTCTCGGCTGGCAGAGTGGGAGATAAACTCCTGGGTGGTGGAGGCGAAGTCCTGCCGCGGGGCATGGCTGTCCCGCTGAGCATCCAGACGGTATTGGCGGGGAGAACAGCCAAACTGCTGTGCAAATCCCTGGTTGAAGTATTTCAGATCGGAAAACCCGCAGGCGAGGCTGATGTCCAGCAGGGATAGGTCGGTACAGAGCAGGAGCTGCCGCGCTTTTTCACAGCGCAGCTTGCGCACATAGGACTGAAAGGGCAGGCCAAAGGCGGATTTGAAAAAAGCGGAAAGGTATCCCATGGTCAGCCCCAGTTCATGGGCCAGATCGGTGAGAAGCAGCTTTTCCGAGTAGTGGCGGTCAATGTAGCCGCTGATGGTCCGAATGCGCTGGGCCCGGTTGGCAGAGCTCTGCCGCTCCTTCTCAGAGATGCAGCGGGTGGAAGCCGCCTTCAGAAGCTGCTCAAAAAACAGGCAGATCAGCCCGGCACAGCGCAGGGAGGCGTACTCCTCCTGGGAGAAATATGTGCGGGCGATCTCCAGAAGGGATGCGGCCAGCGGAGAAATTTCATCACCGCCCGCAGCAGGGGAGAGGGAAAATTCTATATTTTCCATCTGGGGAAAGATGCCGGAGAAAAAAGCCGGGGCGATCTGAAGGGACAGGATCAGGGCGGGCCGCTCCGCGATGAGCTCGTGGCTCTCAAAGGGGTTGATAACCCAGAGACTGCCGGCGGAGAAGGCGCGGCTGGAGCTGGGGGACAACAGCTGCACGGAGCCGTCCAGAAGCAGGCACACCTCAAACTCTTTGTGCACATGCGGCGTGCGGTAGAGCAGGTTGTTCAGGAATATATTATAGTCCATGTTTCCATGGGAGATCACTTCAAATTCCTCGCACATTAGCTCCATCACCTCTAGACAAAGTATACAAAAAAATACACGGATAGGCAATCAAAAAAGTGAATTTGTCAGGAGAGAATCACAAACTAATCCAGGAAAAACAGGCGGCCCTGTCTTATAGTAAAAGAAGAATCCCCCTGTGGGAGGCAGAAGAACAGCGGCGCCGGCAGGCGTCCCAGAAAAGGAGGCTGACAGCATGAGCAGAACATTGACCTATGGTATGGTGGGAGGAGGCCCCGGCGCGTTTATCGGGGAGGCCCACCGGAAGGCCATCGCCCTGGACGGCTCGGCCCAGCTGGTGGCCGGATGTTTTTCCCGGAGTCCGGAGAAGACCCGCGCCCTGGGGGAGGAACTGGGCCTGGACCCGGAGCGGTGCTACGCCAACTACCGGGAGATGGCCCGGGCCGAGGCCCAGCGGGAGGACGGCATCGACTTTGTGGTGGTGGTCACCCCCAACGTCACCCACTATGAGATCTGCAAGGCCTTTTTGGAGGCGGGCATCCATGTGTCCTGCGACAAGCCCCTGGCCACCGACAGCGCCCAGGGGGAGGCGCTGAAGCAGTTGGCCCAGGAGAAGGGGCTTCTCTTCATGGTCACCTACACCTACACCGGTCACGTCACCGCCAAGTACATCCGGGACCTGATCCGGGCCGGGGAGATCGGGACGGTCCGCACCGTGATGGCCGAGTACCCCCAGGGCTGGCTGTACAGCGAGGACGACTGCGGCGGCAAGCAGGGAGCCTGGCGGTGCGACCCCGCCCAGTCGGGCCGGGTCAACTGCCTGGGGGACATCGGCACCCACGTGGAGAACGCGGTGTCCACCATGACCGGGCTGAAAATCAAGCGGCTGCTGGCCAAGATGGACGTGGTGGTCCCGGGCCGGAAGCTGGACGACAACGACCAGGTGCTGGTGGAGTATGAAGGGGGCGCCACCGGCGTCAACTGGTCCTGCCAGTTCGCCATCGGCTGCGACAACAGTTTACGCCTGCGCATTTACGGCTCCAAGGGGACCATCCTCTGGGACCAGGAGCGGTGCGAGGAGATTACCCTGATCCACGAGGACGGCATTGCACGGACCATCAAGCGGGGCTACAAGGCGGTCACCCCCGCCGCGGCCAAGTACGGCCGGCTCCCCGCCGGACACACCGAGGGCTGGCTGGAGGCCATGGGCAACCTGTACGACAGCTTCACCCAGTGCGTGGCGGCCAAGCAGGCCGGAACCTTTACGGAGGACATGATCGACTACCCCACCATCGACGCGGGCATCCAGGGCCTCAAGTACGTGGAGGCCTGTCTGGAGAGCAACGAGAAGGGCAATGTGTGGGTCACGCTGTAAGGCAGTGAGCAGTGATTTGATTTGGAAAGGAGCAGACAGCTATGGCAAGACCAGTGACCATTTTTACCGGACAGTGGGCGGACCTCCCCATGGACGAGATGTGCAGGACCGCCAAGGAGATGGGCTATGAGGGGCTGGAGATCGCCTCCTGGGGCCAGATCGACGTGGAGAAGGCGGCCGAGGACCTGAACTATGTGAAGGAGCTCCAGGGCAAGCTGGAGGAGTACGGCCTGGGCTGCTGGGCCATCGGCATGCACCTGCCGGGGCAGTGCGTGGGCGACGCGGAGACCTGGGCCTATGACCCCCGCCTGGACAACTTCGCCCCCTCCGCCCTGGCGGGCAAGCCGGAGGAGATCCGGGCCTGGGGCGTTCATCAGATGGAGTGCGCCGCCAAGGCGGCCCGGAACATGGGGGTGAAGGTGGTCACCTTCTTCATGGGCTCCCCCATCTGGAAGATGTGGTACTCCTTCCCCCAGACCTCCCAGGAGCAGGTGGATGCGGGCTATCAGCGCATCAAGGAGCTGTGGTCCCCCATCATGGACGTGTACGACCAGTGCGGGGTGAAGCTGGCCCTGGAGGTCCACCCCACCGAGATCGCCTACGACTACTGGAGCACCAAGAAGCTGCTGGAGACCTTTGAGTACCGGCCCACCCTGGGCATCAACTTCGACCCCAGCCACCTGATCTGGCAGGGGCTGGACCCGGCCATGTTCCTCTTTGACTTCGCCGACCGGATCTACCACGTCCACATCAAGGATGCCAAGCTGAACCTGAACGGCCGCAACGGCATCCTGGGCTCCCACATCACCTTCGGGGACCAGCGCCGGGGCTGGAACTTCGTCTCCCCCGGCCACGGGGACGTGGACTTTGACAACATCATCCGGGTGCTCAACCAGATCGGCTACGACGGCCCCCTGTCCATCGAGTGGGAGGACAGCGGCATGGAGCGGATTTTCGGCGGCACCGAGGCCTGCGAGTTTACCAAGAAGATCAACTTCTCCCCCTCCAACGTGGCCTTTGACGACGCCATGAAAACAGACTGAGCCGCCTCTCCAGCCAGATTGACAGAAAGGAACGAGACCGCCATGACCAAATTCAAATTTTCCGTGGGCCCCTGGAATGTACACGAGGGAGCGGACACCTACGGCCCCGCCACCCGCAGCACCATCCCCATCGAGGAGAAATTTCAGAAGTTTGCCGAGCTGGGCTTCTCCGCCGTCCAGTTCCACGACGACGACGCGGTGCCCAACATCAACGACTACACCGAGGAGGAAATCAAGGAAAAGGCCCGGGAGCTGAAAAAGACTCTGGACAAGTACAACCTGAAGGCGGAGTTTGTGGCCCCCCGCCTGTGGATGGACCCCCACACGGTGGACGGCGGCTTTATGAGCACCTCCGCCGAGGACCGGGAGTACGCCATGTGGCGCTCCTACCGCTCCATCGACATCGCCAACGAGCTGGGCACCGACCTGGTGGTGCTGTGGCTGGCCCGGGAGGGCACCCTGTGCGCCGAGAGCAAGTCCCCGGTGTGGGCCACCAAAATGCTCATCGAGTCCATCAACAAGATGCTGGAGTACGACCCCAAAATCCGCATCTGCATCGAGCCCAAGCCCAACGAGCCCATCGACCGGAGCATCTGCGGCACCATGGGCCACGTGATGGCCATTTCGGCGGCCACCATCGACCCCGCCCGGGTGGGCGGCAACTCCACCTCAACGACCAGAACGGCATCCGCTATGACCAGGACAAGACCTTCGGCGTGGAAAACCTGCGCGCCGCTTTCAACCAGGTGAAGGTTTTGAAGGAGAACGACTACGGCAGCCATGGGGAGTATGTGGGCCTGGACGTGAAGGCCATGCGCACCACCCGGGACGAGGACTGCTACAAGCACCTGGAAAACAGCCTGAACATCTTCAAGGCCCTGGAGGAGAAGGTGGAGCGCTTCGACTACGACTTCCAGCGGAAGTGCGTGGAGAACCGGGACTTTGAGGCCCTGGAAATGTACGTGATGAACCTGCTCATGGGGCTTGTGTGAGACAGGAGTGACAAGACATGCTGGTTACACTGCGAGAGGTGCTGAAGGACGCCCAGGAGAAGAAATACGGGGTGGGCCTGTTCAACACCGTCAATCTGGAGATGGCCAAGGGTGTGCTGGCCGCGGCGGAGGAGCTGAAAAGTCCGGTGATCATCGGCACGGCGGAGGTGCTGCTGCCCACCGCCAGCCTGGAGGAGCTCTCCTACTTCCTGCTGCCCATGGCCCGGAAGGCCTCAGTTCCGGTGGTCCTCCACTATGACCACGGCCTCACTGAGCCGAAGATTATGGAGGCCCTGCGCCTGGGGTTCTCCTCCATTATGTACGACTGCTCCACCGACAGCTATGAGAACAACGTGCGCCGGGTGGCCCGGATGGTGGAGATCGCCCATCTGTTCGGAGCCACCGTAGAGGGGGAGCTGGGCCACGTGGGCGCCAACGAGACAGGCTCTGGCGACGAGGGCATCTACACCCAGCCGGAGCAGGCCCGGGACTTTGTGGAGCGCACCGGGGTGGACGCCCTGGCGGTGGCCATCGGCACCGCCCACGGGGCCTATAAGAAGAAGCCCAAGCTGGACATCGGCCGGCTCTCCCAGATCGCCCACACCGTCTCCACCCCCCTGGTCCTCCACGGGGGCAGCGGCCTGTCCGACGAGGACTTCCGGAACTGCGTGGCCAACGGCATCTGCAAGGTAAACATCTTTATAGACATCAACTGCGCGGCGGCCCGGGCGGCCCACGACGGCTACCGGGAGGGCTGCGGCCTCACCGACCTGCAAGACGGCATCACCCAGGCGGTGAAGGAGGAGACCATGAAGAAAATGCGGGTCTTCGGCAGTGCCGGCAGGGGGTAAGAACGCCATGGCGGGAAGGATCATTGTGGCGGGCCACATCTGCCTGGACATTACGCCGATTTTTCAGTCGGACCGGGCACAGCCTCTCTCCCAGGTGCTGATCCCCGGAAAGCTGGTCCAGATGAAGGACGTGAACATCAACACCGGCGGCGCCGTGGCCAACACCGGCCTGGCCCTGAAGCTGCTGGGGGCGGATGTGGAGCTGATGGGCAAGGTGGGGAACGACGAGTTCGGCCGGATCGTCCTGGACCGCCTGCGCGCCTATGGAGTGGAGGAGGGCAGCATGATCGTCTCTCCGGACAGCGGCACCTCCTACTCCGTCGTCATCGCCCCGCCGGGCACTGACCGGATCTTTCTGCACAACCCGGGGGCCAACGATACCTTCCGGGCCCGGGACCTGGACTTTGCCAAAATTGCCCGGGCGGACTTTTTCCACTTCGGCTATCCCCCCATCATGCGGCACATGTACGAAGACGGCGGGGCGGAGCTGGCAGAGATCTTCCGCCGGGTCAAGGGGCTGGGCCTCACCACCTCCCTGGATATGGCGGCGGTGGACCCGGACTCGGAGGCGGCCAGGGCGGACTGGGAGGAAATTCTCGAAAACGTCCTGCCCTATGTGGACTACTTTGTCCCCAGCGCGGAGGAGCTGTGCTTCATGGCCGACCGGGCGCGGTACCGGGAGTGGCTGGCCCGGGCGGGCGGCGGGGATGTGACCGCCGTCCTCCGCTGGGAGGAGGACATCCGCCCTCTGGCCCGGAAGGTCCTGGCCATGGGCGCCCGAAACCTGCTCATCAAGTGCGGCGCCCCCGGCCTGTACTACACCGACGGCACGCGGGAGCTCTTTGAGCGCAGCTACCGCCCGGACCGGGTCCTCTCCGGCACCGGGGCGGGGGATACCAGCATCGCCGCCTTCCTGAAGGCGCTGATGGACGGATATTCCGTGGAGGACTGCCTTCACCTTGCGGCGGCCACGGGGGCCAGCTGCGTGGAGGCCTACGACGCCCTCAGCGGCCTGCACCCCTTTGAGGAGCTGCTCCGCAAGATAGAGGCCGGATGGGAGAAACAGTGAGGGCGGCGCAGAGGGACTTTTCTGCGGGATAGGTTCAGCCGCCCCTGCTGTCCTGAATATCTTTTGTGACCCAGCGGAAGGACCTGCCGGTCCAGAGGAAACGGCAGGTCCTTCCGCCTTTGTTTGATGCGGCGGCCTGTGACTGCGCCGCTTTTTGTTGGAGCCGCCCTGAATCGGAGTGAAAAGTTCCGCCGGACCGGCCGGAGCCGAAAAAATGGGGGTGCGCGCGCCTGTCAACTGCCGGTTGACAGGGTGTAAGGGCCGGCCGCTTGCCAAATATTCCGCCATGAGGTAGGATAGAGACGGAAGAAGGGAGTGAGCGCCATGACGCTAGGACAGAGGATTCAAGAGCACCGCCTCCGGCTGGAGTTGTCCCAGGAGGCCCTGGGGGAAAGGCTGGGGGTGTCCCGCCAGGCGGTGAGCAAATGGGAGGCGGACGCCGCTGTGCCAGATACTGACAAGTTGATTGTCTTGTCAAAACTCTTTGGGCTCACCCTCAATGAGCTGCTCCAGGTAGAGGGGCCGGAGGGGACTTCTACCTCCGGACAGGAGATGGGGTGCGGACCCAATGAGAGTCGGGGGAGCGCTGGGGCAGGACGAAGCCCGCGTAAAAACGGAGCCCGGTGGCTGTTAGGTGCTCTGACTGCCATGTGCCTGGTGCTGGCTGTTGGGCTGGTCTGGACAGAAGTGCGTCTGACTGCTCTGGAGGAACGGGTGGTTCAGCAGATGGTGATGCAGGATACCCTGGACCCGGCGGACCTGGTAGGGGGCTGGGAGCTGAGTCTCCCGGACAGCGATGTGAGGATGTACAGCCCGGAGATAGGGTACACCCAGAATGTGGGGGTCACAGTAGCCCTGTCCCGCAGGGAGCAAGACAGGGACTGGGAGATCTTTTTTCAGGTATATGGGTCTGATACGGCCGCCAGGCGGGTGGAGGCACAGGCTGATGCTGGGGCGGGAGGTGTTTACTCCGCCCAGGTGCCCGTGGTGCTCGGGGGAGGCGAGACCATCGCGGTGGGGTTTTGTATCGACGGAGTGGAGTATCTCCAACCGTTGGTGCGAATTACAGGATTGACGGACCACTCTATGCATTATGAGGAGCTGCTGCAACAGATATAAAAGTGCCATTGGGCGGAAAACAGGAGAGGAGCGGCGAGGAGAGAACTCCATTCGCCCCTCCTTTCTTTTTTGCCCCCTGGGTGGTACCATAAAGACGGAATGTGTGGTACAATACCCAAAAACAGAAGCGGAGGAGTGGGACCGGGTGAAAACGGTTTATTGGGATATGAGTGAGCTTTCGCCTAACAGCGGCATCTTTGGCATTAGCAGCAGTGAAGTCAATGTGGTCTCCGCCGGGACCACCTTCCGTGTGATGTCCCCCCGCACGCGGGAGCAGACGCCCCAGTATGGGGAGGTAGAGGAGCGGTACGGCA
>CASFKT010000148.1 GCA_949295195.1 uncultured bacterium
GGTGGAGAAGGGCAAGTCCGCCTTCGTGGGTCCGGAGATCTACCGCAAGACCCTGGGCGTCATCGGCCTGGGGGCCATCGGGGCCCTGGTGTGCAACATCGCCCTGGACCTGGGGATGGACGTGTACGGCTATGACCCCTTCCTGTCTGTGGACGCCGCTCTGCGGCTGGACCGCCACGTCCACGTGGTAAAGAATGTGGACGACCTGTACCGGGTGTCCGACTACATCACCATCCACATCCCCTACAACAACGACACCAAGGACTTCATCAACGCCGAGGCTATCTCCAAGATGAAGGGCCAGGTGCGGGTGCTGAACCTGGCCCGGGGCGGTCTGGTGAACGACGACGACATGATTGAGGCTCTGGAGTCCGGCCGGGTGGCCCGGTACATCACCGATTTCCCCGACGACAAGATCGCCCCGGTGAAGAACGTCATCGCCTTCCCCCACCTGGGCGCCTCCACGCCGGAGAGCGAGGAAAACTGTGCCCGCATGGCCGCCGACCAGCTGAAGGACTATCTGATCAACGGCAACATCAAAAACTCCGTCAACCTGCCCAATGTGTCCCAGGAGTGGAGCGGCATCTCCCGGGTTTGTCTGATTCACCGGAACATCCCCGCCATGCTTACCCGCATCACCTCCATTCTGGCGGACGAGGGGGTCAATGTGGAGAATATGACCAACAAGTCCCGGAAGGACTACGCCTACACCATGGTGGATCTGAACAGCCGCATCAAGGACACGGTGGCTGATGAGCTGCGGGCCATCCCCGGCATGATCCGGGTGCGGGTGCTCAACCACTGATAACATGGGCCGGCTGCGCATCCAGTATAACGCGCCGGTGGTGCTCACCTTCAGCCTGCTCTCCCTGGCGGCCCTGCTGCTGGGAATGGCCACAGGGGAGCGGTCCACCTGGCTGCTGTTCTGCGTCTACCGCTCCCCGCTCACCGATCCCCTCACCTATGTGCGCCTGTTCGGCCATGTACTGGGCCACGCGGGGTACGGCCATTTCATCAGCAACATCATGCTGCTTCTGGTGGTGGGCCCGCCCTTGGAGGAGAAGTACGGCAGCCGCCGGCTGCTGGCCTGCATCGCCATCACCGCCCTGGTGTCCGGGCTGGTCCAGTTCATCCTGTTCCCCGGCTCTGCCCTGCTGGGAGCAAGCGGCATCGTCTTTATGATGATCGTCCTGTCCTCCCTGGCGGGTATGCGGGAGGGGGCCATCCCCCTGACCCTGATTCTGGTGGTGATCCTCTACCTGGGGGGCGAGGTGGTGGACGCGGTAGCCGCACAGGACAGCGTCTCCCAGCTCACCCACATCGTTGGCGGGCTGTGCGGGGCCGCCCTTGGGTTTGCCATGAGCCGGTCCCAGCCCTTTTCCCGATAACCATAAAACGGCGCGTGCGTCCGTCGCACACGCCGTTTTGTCTCCGCGCGCGTGCTGACATGCGCCATCAAAACTACACTCAGGAGGTCCTCCATGAGCTTTGACCGCGATCTTTTTCTCCCCGTCTCCCGGGAGGACATGGCCCGCCGGGGCTGGGATTCCTACGACATCTTGATCATCACCGGGGACGCCTATGTGGACCACCCCTCCTTCGGCCCCACCATCATCGGCCGGGTGCTGGAGGCGGAGGGCTACCGGGTAGCCGTCCTGGCCCAGCCCGACTGGCACACCCCGGAGTCCTTCACCGCCCTGGGCCGTCCGCGCCTGGCGGTGATGATCTCCGCAGGCAACCTGGACTCCATGGTGGCCCACTACACAGCGGCCCGGAAGCGCCGCCACGACGACGCCTACTCCCCCGGGAGGAAGGCCGGACTCCGTCCCGACCACGCCACGGTGGTGTACTCCAACCGGGTGCGGGAGGTGTTTGGGGACATCCCGATCATCATCGGCGGCCTGGAGGCCTCCCTGCGGCGGTTTGCCCACTACGACTACTGGGAGGACAAGGTGCGCCGGTCCATCCTCTTTGACGCCCAGGCGGACATCCTCACCTACGGCATGGGGGAGAAGGCCTCGGTGGAGATCGTCTCCCGCCTGGCTTCCGGCACCCCGGTGGAGGAGATCACCGACGTGCGGGGCACCTGTGTGTCCATCCGGGACCCGGGTGTGTGCGCCTACCCCAAGGTGGAGGTCCCCTCCTTCGAGCAGGTGTCCTCCAGCAAGGAGGACTACGCCCGGGCCAACATGATCGAGTATAACGAGCACGACCCCTTCGTGGGCAAGGCCATCCTCCAGCGCCACGGCCGGGACCTGCTGCTGGTGAATCCCCCGGCCATGCCCCTCACCACGGCGGAGATGGACCGGGTGGCCGAGCTCCCCTATGTGCGGGAGCCCCACCCCATGTACGACGACATGGGGGGCGTGCCCGCCATTGAGGAGGTGCGCTTCTCCATCACCCACAACCGTGGCTGCTTCGGGGCCTGCAACTTCTGCTCTCTGGCCTTCCACCAGGGGCGGGTCATCTCCGCCCGCAGCCACGAGAGCGTCCTCCGGGAGGCAAAACTCCTCACCCAGCACCCGGGTTTCAAGGGCTACATCCACGATGTGGGCGGTCCCTCCGCCACCTTCCGGCACCCCTCCTGCGAGAAACAGCTCAAGCACGGTTTCTGTAAAAACCGGGCCTGCCTGGCCCCGGAGGCCTGCCCCAACCTGAACGCCGACCACACCGACTACATGATGCTGCTGCGGAAGCTGCGGGAGCTGCCCAAGGTGAAAAAGGTCTTTATCCGCTCGGGCATCCGCTTCGACTATCTGATGAAGGACCCCAGCGGGGAGTTTTTCACCGACTTGGTCCAGTACCACATCTCCGGCCAGTTGAAAGTGGCCCCGGAACACTGCGTGGCCCACACCCTGGACTACATGGGCAAGCCCCACATTGAGGTATACGAGAAATTCCGGGAGAAGTACTTCAAGCTCAACCGCCGGTACGGCAAGGACCAGTATCTGGTGCCCTACCTCATCTCCTCCCACCCCGGGTGCACCCTGGAGGACGCGGTGCAGCTGGCCGAGTGGCTGAACAAGCAGGGCCACATGCCCGAGCAGGTCCAGGACTTCTACCCCACCCCGGGCACTCTGGCCACCTGCATGTGGTACACCGGCCTGGACCCCCGGACCATGAAGCCGGTGTTTGTCCCCAAGACGCCCCACGACAAGGCCCTCCAGCGGGCCCTTATGCAGTGGCGGAAGCCCCAAAACCGGAAGCTGGTGCTGGAGGCCCTCCACAAGACGGGCCGGGAGGATCTGATCGGCTACGGCAAGCGGTGCCTCATCCGCCCGGACAAAGGGGGCGCTCCCCGCGGCGGCGAGGGCGGGGCCAAGCCGGACCGCTCCGCCCCCAGAACGAACACACGCGGCGGGGCGGCCCGTTCGGAGAAGTCCGCCTCCCCCAAGCGCTCCGGCCCCGCCAAGCGAAAGGCGGGCTGGGCCAAGCCCGCCGCCCCCAAGAAGGGCACCAAGGGCCGGAAGCGGGGATAATACAATCGTTTCGGAAAGGATGGAGGCATCATGGAGGAAATCAAATGCAGCTGCGGCGGAACATTCCAGTACCTTGGGCCGGAGTTCCTTCGTACGGGCAACATTCAGTTTCTGGTAGATAAGGACGTGGAGGAAAAGTGTATTCCCGGCGAGCTGTATGTCTGCGACCGGTGCCGCTGCCTGCGCTTCTGCGCCAACGCCATTTGGATCTCGGAGCGGAAGGCCTGGTGGGAAGAGCAGCGCGCCGAAGTGGAGCGGGAGCAGCAGCGGCAGCAGGCCAATTTTCAGGCCCGTTTTCAGGCTTTCCTGCGGGATTTCGCAGCATACAACAACCAGAAGCTGGAGAAGATCGCCTCCGGCGGCTCCCTGTTCTCCGGGTATGACGAGGTGGCCCAAGCCGCCGCCCGGCATCTGTTGGAGGAGCGGAAAACAAATCCCGACGCCGCCCCTCGGGAGCAGGAGCACGTCCAGCCGGAGCCCCGCCCCAGCTGGACCAGACGAAAAAACTCCAAGCCCCCTTGGGAACGGTAACATTTCGTGATAGTCAGAAAATTCCTGGAACCAGTTGGCTCCAGGAATTTTTTATATAGAACGGGCCCCGGGCAGAGGCCCGGGGCCCTTATGCGTTCTATATTTACTTGTACAGCTCCACCAGACGAGTCAGATGCTCGTAGCGGGCCTTGGCGGCCTCTTCGTTCTCGGCGAAGAGCTCCTTGGCGCGCTCGGGGAAGGAGCGGGTCAGGCTGGAGTAGCGGGCCTCGTTCATCAGGAACTCCTGATAGCCGCCGGCGGGGGCCTTGGAGTCCAGGGTGAAGGGGTTCTTGCCCTCGGCCTTCAGAGCGGGGTTGAACCGGAACAGGTTCCAGTAGCCGCACTCCACAGCCTTCTTCATCTCGCTCTGGCAGTTGGTCATGCCGCCCTTGATGGAGTGCATCTCACAGGGGGCGTAGCCGATGATGAGGGAGGGGCCGTGATAGGCCTCGGCCTCGGCAATGGCCTTCAGAGTCTGGTTCATGTTGGCGCCCATGGCCACCTGAGCCACATACACATAGCCGTAGGTCATGGCGATCTCCGCCAGGCTCTTCTTGGGAGTGACCTTGCCGGAGGCGGCGAACTGAGCCACCTGGCCGATGTTGGAGGCCTTGGAGGCCTGTCCGCCGGTGTTGGAGTACACCTCGGTGTCGA
This sequence comes from uncultured bacterium, assembly GCA_949295195.1. Lineage (GTDB taxonomy): Bacteria > Bacillota > Clostridia > Oscillospirales > Oscillospiraceae > Lawsonibacter. Next base: position 4,665 of record CASFKT010000148.1, read on the forward strand.
ACACGAACACGTTC
>CASFKT010000149.1 GCA_949295195.1 uncultured bacterium
ACCCTGGTCCGGCCCAAGTCGGGCTGGTCCTACTATGAGAACCGGAATCTGGCCCGCCCGGCGGAGCTGTCGGTGGAGACGGTGCTGGACGGCACCTTCCCCGCCAGCGTGGAGCCGGTGCTTCAGGACCACGCCGCCGGGCGAAACACCCTGATGAAGCTGTCCGCCTGGGCCGACCTGCACCTGTTCCACCGCCCGGTGGTCAACGAGGTGGTCCCGTCTGAGGGGATGCTCCTGGGCTTCAACGCCTATGAGACCCCCGACCCTGCGGTTATCAACAACCAGGCCCAGACCATGGCCGGGCAGCTGGCCCAGCTGCGGGACGTGGTAGAGGGGTATGGCGGACACTTCTACTACGTGGCCGTGCCGGGACAGTACACCTATTTCTCCGACGCCTACCCGAACTTCCTCAACAACCGGGAGGCGTACACCGCCCTGGAAATCCCCGCCTTCACCCAGGCCATGGAGGAGCAGGGAGTAAATCTTCTGGACATGGGACCGGTGCTGGACCAGCTGGGAAAGCCCAAGGAGTACTACTCCCTGGCCGACTATCACTACCAGTTCGAGGGGGCCTATGTGACCTACCGGACCATTCTGGAGGAGATCAACCGGGACCTGGGGCTGGACCTGACCATTCTGGACGGGGACTCCCTCACGGTAGAGACCCTGCCCAACCCCTATCTGGGCTCCCGGGGGAGAAAAATCTTCGGGATGGAGAACTGCGGGGAGTACCTGACCATCGGCCTGCCCAAGAACCCCATTCCCTTCACCCGGGCCGACAACGGCGCTGAGACGGCGGCCGCAGTGTACGCCATGCCCGCCACCGATACGGAGAACGTGCTCTACTCCCTCTACATGGGGGGCGACGTGGGGGAGACTGTGATTGAGACCAACCGCCCCGGCCTGCCCTCCATCCTCATCTATGGGGACAGCTTCACCAACCCGGTGGAGTGTCTGGCCTACTACAGCTTTGACGAGATGCGCAGCATCGACCTGCGCCACTACAAGGATATGACTTTGGCCGACTATATCCAGACCTATCAGCCCGACATCGTGGTGGGCATTCGGGACTACGAGGCCCTGCTGTCCACCGACTTCAACGGCAGTCCCTTTCAAATTCAGCCCTGACAGGAGGCGAGCGCCATGAAATTCAAGCCGGAGACGGGGGACTTTCCCCTGGACCAGGACAGCTGCAAAGCCGACTACACCCGGGCCCGGGAGCTGGGCCGGGTCCGGCTGGGGCAGCGCGCCCTCTACTTCTCCCACCTCACCTGGACCGGGGTTCTCCCCCTGGACCAGGTGGAGCGGGCCTACCTGCGCATTGAGGATGTCCCCGTGGGCATGGGCTGCCGCCGGGTTCCCATGGGGCAGCACTACCTGATGGTCCTTCTGCGCTCGGGAGACGCCTGCAAGGGGGCGCTCAACGGCCGCAAAGAGGGGGACTGGGTGCTGGAGCAGCTTCACATCCTGGTCCCGGACATCAAAATCGGCTACGAGGCCCCCGCTCCCGGGGAGGCCGCCCCATGACCGTCACTAGGGAACAGGCCCGGGCCTTCCGCCTGCGCCGCCACCATCTGGACCGCCCCCTCCCCTCCGGAGGGCTGGTGGAGGCCGCCGCCGGCTGCGGCGTGCAGAACTCGCCCCCCGGGGCCTGGGAGACCGCCCTGTGGAACCGGGTGGAGGGTGTCACCCTCCACCAGCTGGAACAGGCGCTGTATGGGGAAAAGACCTTACTCCAGGCCTGGAGCATCCGGGGCGTACCCCTGATCTTTCCAACCGTAGATGCCGGGGTCTTTCTCGCCCCCCTGTGCGCCCAGCCTGGAGAGGAGCCCTGGATCTACACCCGGGGGATCACCGGGGCCCTGGATGCCCTGGGGCTGGACTTTGATGATCTGCTGCCCCTGGTAGAAACAGCCTGCGCCTGTCTGGAGGGGGAGACCGTTCTGAGCAAGGAGGCCCTGGACCGGCGGCTGGCCGGTGTGATAGAGCCCATGCTCCCCCCTGAGGTCCGCCCGGCCTGGAACGCCCCCTCCATGTATGGCCAGCCCGACCGGCAGACGGTGGGCGGGGCGGCGGTGTCCTTCCTCCTGCGCCCCTGCTCCTTCCGGGGGAAGGTGGTCTTTGGGGCCCGGGAGGGGATCTACCCCACCTTCACTTCCCCCGCCCGGTGGCTGGGGTGTTCACTGCCGAACCATCCCGACGGCGCGTGGGAGCTGGTGCGGCGGTTTCTCCGCTGTTATGGCCCTACCCAGGTCTCAGACTTTCAGAGCTGGCTGGGCTGCTCCCCCAGGCAGGCCAAGCGGCTGTGGGGCGGCATTGAGGACGAGCTGGCTCCGGTGGAGCTGGACGGGAAGCGCCGGTGGGTCCTGGCGGAGGACCTGAACCTCCTCTCCCAAGGGGAGGAGGGGGAGCAGCTGCTCCTCCTGGGGTCCCACGACCCCTACCTGGACCTGCGGGACCGGGAGCTGATTCTGCCCGACAAGGCCCGGCAGCGACAGGTGTGGAAGACGGTGGGCAACCCCGGGGCCGTCCTGCTGGGCGGCCGGGTTATCGGCTTCTGGAGCGTCCGCACCAGGGGGGACAAGCTGGATGCAGCTGTCACCCTGTTTGAGCCGCTCTCCCCCGCCCAGCGCTCCCGGCTGGAGGAGCTGGCCCAGGGCTATGCGGCCTTTCGAGGGAGTGCCCTGCGGAAGTATACCGTTTCATAACGAACCGCTCCGACGCTGAAACGCGCCGGGGCGGTTTTTGTCCGCTCAGGAAATGCCGAGAATGGCTTCCACCCGCTGGGCCGTCTCCTCCTCCAGGGGAGCATAGGTCACGCCGCAGTACTCGTAGAACTGGTGCCCTCCGGCGGTATACTTCAGGTGGTCCATGGTCCGGCCGTCGGCCGTCTCGATGGTCAGGTAGCGGGTGTTCCGCACCGCTGTCACCAGGTCCTGGTCCGAGGTGAGGCCCCGGTCAAGCCCCTCCCAGCCGTTGGAGCCATAGCAGACGGCCGACGCCATGGCCTCATAGAGGGCGGCGATGTCCTCCCGGTCGGCGATGACAGAGGTGCCGATCTCCGCCTGGGCGGCCTTCCCCTCGTCGGTGTTGTCCATGTTGCCGGGGGAGACCGTGATCTGTGCGATGTCTTCCGCGGAAAAAATATGGTAGATATCCTCCAGCACGGCGCGGTAGGAGTAAGTCTCTCCCTCCTCCGGAACAAAATAGGCAAACTCCCACAGGGCCAGTTCCCCGTCTCCATCCGGGCCGATGAGGTACTGTAAATCCTCATGTCCCCGTAGATAGTACCAACCCGGAACCTCCTCCAGGGCCTCCCCCAGATAGTCCTCCAGGTCTACCTGACTGCGGACCTCCAGCTTATGGTACTCGGCGGTATTGTCTTCCAGGGAAATCTGGTTGATTATCAACACCTGATTGCTATATTCCCCCTCCCTGAGACCATACAGCAGATCCTCCACATCCACCGGCCCTTGGGCGGGCGTGCCAGGGATGGAGGCGTCCGTGCCCGGCCGTGACTGAAGCTGGGGCTCCGGCTCCGGGTTCCAAAGCACAGCCGCTCCTACTGTGAAAACAAGGCAGGCGGCCAGAGCCCCCCAGCGTTTCCACCGGACACGGCGTTTTTGTGGAAAACCCGGCTCCAGGTGCCGCTCGTCCACCTGGCCGATCAGGTCCAATAAATCAAAGCTCGTCATACGTCGATCCCCTCCCGGATCAGATGGGCCCGCAGACGCACCCGCAGCCGGTGCAGGGTGGTGGTCACCCGGCTCTTGGACCAGCCGGCGCGGCGGGCAATGTCCTCAATGGAATCCAGATACCAGTACCGCCGGAGAAATACCTCCCTCTGAAGGGGCGGCAGTCCGTCCAGGAAGCGGTTCAGGGCCTCCACCGCCGCCTGGCGGTCCAGCTCCCCCTCCGGGGATCCGGCTTGGGAGACGCACTCCCCCAGCTCCTCCAGGGCCAGGGTTGTCTGGCCGCCGCCCCGGCGGACTGTGTTTCCGCTCCGCAGGCAGTCAATCGCCAAATTTCGGGTAATTTTAGCCAGAAACGCTCCCAGGCTTCGGGGCCGCTGGGGCGGGATTGTATTCCACGCCCGGAGCCAGGTGTCGGACAGGCACTCCTCCTGGTCCCTCTGGTCGCTGAGGAGATTGCGGGCCACAGCGGCGCAGTAGTCCCCGTACCGCTCTTGGGCGGCGGCGAGTCCCTCCTCGTCCCGGGCGAAGAAGCGGGCGATAATCTCTTGGTCGTCCACAGGTCCCCCTCCTCTTGTCCAATGTCTGTGAAAGGTCCTTTCCCCTATAAAGACGTTGTTTTTCCCCTCTGGTCACATGAAATGGAAAAAACGCACGCGATCCTTGCCGCGTGCGTCTTTTGTCTCAGGAAATGGTCAGTCCGCCAGGTCGCAGAACTTGCAGGGTTCGTCCACGGTGACGGTGTACTTCTCCAGCAGAGCCACCGGGTGGTAGGACAGCTTGCTGGTGCGCAGGCCCGGGTCGCCGGCGTCGTCCTCCCGGTTGATGAAGTGGACCCCCTCGTGGGCGAACTGCTGGGCAAACTGGGCCACCACCATCTGATAACAGCCCTGGTAGTCCCGGTCCGCCTTCTCGATGTGGGTAAACAGGGTGTCCCCCACGATCTCCCCCAGGGAGAAGCCCACGATATTTCCGTCCACCGGAGGCGGCCGCCTTGTCCCGCCCGGCGGCGTACCGGTCCAGGAAGGCCTTCACCGCCGGGATGTCCTCCTCTGTAATCACCCGGAAGGACCAGTTGCCGTAGGTTTTTAAGAACTTGTTCACATGGTTGCGCTGGCCGCTGAGCTTCTTGCCCCGGAAATATTTCAGGTCCTCCGCCCGGTACAGGTAGTCGAAGGCGTCCCGGTTGGCGATGGCGGCGCTGTTGGGGAAGAACTCCTGAAGGCGCTCCAGCTCGTCCTTGGGCACCGGGTAGAAGGCGATGGGCATGCCCCGGCGGCAGCAGTAGTCGGCGATCTGCCGGTAGTGCTCCCGGCGTCCGCCCCCCAGGGGCAGGGTGAAGGTGCTCCCCAGGCCGGGGTACTCCACCTTGAAGTAGAGGGAGCCGTCGTAGATGGCCCACTCCGTCTTGTACATATCCCGCCACATCATCACCGTGCCGGGGGTGGTGTCACAGATCCGGCTTCCGCTGTACCCGAAATAATCGCGGAGCTTGGGCAGGTCTTCTAATTGCAGGGGGTTAAATTCAAGCATACATTCCAATCCTTATTTGTTTATTTATGTTCTATTGTATCCGCCAGGCGGCCGAAATACCAACCTGTCACCCCATTTTTCTTCATGAGGCAGCCCCGGCTGGTGCGGGCCACCAGGGAGAGCCGGTCCCCCGGCTCCACCGGCAGGCGGTAGTCGGTGGAGTCCTCGCACCACAGCCTCTCCCCGGTGCGGCGCAGGTAGGAGGTGAGGATGTCCAGCTCCCGGCCGCTCTCCAGATGGCGGCACCGGGAGAGCTCCTCCCCCGGCTCCAGCAGCTCCAGGTCGGCCCGGCCCCAGCGGATGTTAATGGAGTCCTGGGACGGCTCCTGGCGGTCCAGGGCGGTGTACACCTCCAGCCCGTCATAGGCCTGCCAGGTGAAGTCCTCCGACTCCTCCGAGGGGAGGATCAGGGCGTTGAGCTGCCCGTCCGCCTTGAGCACACAGCCCCCGTCGATGGAGATGATCTTCCGGTCATAGTCAAACAGAGGGGCGGCGGAGGGGACCTTGGGGTTATAGAGGGTCACCGGCCAGTGTCCCACGATGACGTATTTGGAGAAGGAGTGTCCCTGCCCCCGGAAGTCGTCGTTTTTCATGCACTTCCACCGGTCCAGGGTCTCCATATGCTCCAGGGAGGGGACGCCCCCGTGGACGAACACCAGGTGCTCCGTCTCCAGGATAGTGGGCAGTCCGGCCAGCCAGGCATGGATCTCCGGATAGCGCTCCCGCAGGGCGGCGCGCAGGCCGGGGAAGTCCATCCAGTCCTCGAAGCCCATCTCATCGGCCAGCTGGCGGATGGTGCTCTCCGGGTGCTGGGGGAGATAGCTGGCGTAAAACCGGCCGTCCAGCTCGTCCGTCTCAAAGAAGCGGAACACCAGCCCGTCGCAGTTGCCGCAGATAGGGTACACCGTGTGGGTGCGGGAGAGCTCCATCATATACCGGAGCAGGGCCAGGCTGTCCCGCCCCTTCTCCAGCATGTCCCCGTCCAGCACCAGGATGTCCTCCGGCGTGAACCGGACTTTTTGGAGCAGTCCCCGGAAGAAGGGCAGATTTCCATGGATGTCGCTCACCGCCAGGATGCGGCGGCCGGCGGCAAATTCCGGGTGGATCACACGGGCGGTATTCTCCAAGCAAACTCTCTCCCTTCTTCAAAACATCGCCCTCCCCGCTCCGGTGGAGCGGGCGGAGGCGCGCCATTCAGCATGGAAATCATATCACAGACTTGCGGGAGCCGCAAGGGATAGGAGGCAGAATTTCCCGACAAACAAGGTGGGAAAATTCGTTTTTTGCACAAAAAGAGCCTCTCCACACCCCAAAAGGTGCGGAGAGGCGGAATCAGTTCCGTTTCAGCGGTAGAAGTGGTGGCTGCCGATGGCGGCATAGTAGGTCCGGTTCTGGGTGATCCAGCTGCCGGCGGACACCGCGGGGGCAAAGAAGTAGAGGCTGTCTCCCGCCACCTCCGCCCCCTCCAGACACAGCTTGGCCGCCAGAACGGAGGAGGCCGCGGGCTCCTGATAGATGGTCCCGTTGGCCACGGGGGTGAACTGGACGGCGTACTGGCTGTCAAACACCACCTCTTTCACCGTATCCGGGAACTGGTCGGACTCGGTCCGGTTGAGCACCACGTTGCCCACGGCGATCTGCCCCACCAGAGGCTCCCCCCGGCTCTCGGCGGAGATGATCCGGGAGAGCCAGTACAGGTCCTCCTGGTCATAGTCCGCCTGGGGCGGGACCGCGCCCCAGGTACTCAGGGCGGCGGTAGAGCCGTCCCAGGTGAGGGAGGAACCGCTGGCGTCGGCCAGCACCCGCAGGGGGAGGACCGCCCGGCCGTTCACCACCCGCACCGTCTCGGCCACATAGAGGCCCCGCTCATTGGACCACACGTAGATGGCCCCCGGAGTGGCCTCCAGGTCCAGTCCCCCTCCGTCCACCTGGGCGGAAGTGCCGTCCCAGCTGAGGCTGCGCCCGGTCTCCCGGCTGAAAGCCGCCAGGGTGACATAGCTGGTCCCGTTTTCGATCCAGGCCTCGCCGGCGCCCAGGGACGTTCCATCAATTTCTATGGCTGCGCCCACAGCGCCCGCAGATGTGGTCATCATCAGGGCGGCCAGCACGCCGGCTGC
>CASFKT010000150.1 GCA_949295195.1 uncultured bacterium
GGAGGAGGAATAATATATGATTTCCATTGCGTCGGATCACGGCGGTTACCGTTTGAAAGAGCACATCAAGGCCTATCTCACCGCCAAGGGCCTCAGCGTTCTGGACTGCGGCTGCGACAGCGAAGAGAGCTGCGACTACCCCGTTTTCGGCAAGGCTGCGGCCCAGGCCGTGGCGGACGGCCGGTGTGAAAAGGGGATTGTCATCTGCACCACCGGCATCGGCATCTCCATCTCCGCCAACAAGGTGAAGGGAGTCCGGTGCGCCCTGTGCGGCGACCCCTACTCCGCCGAGATGACCCGCCGCCATAACGACGCCAACATGCTGGCCATGGGAGCCGGGATCATCGGTCCCAACATGGCCGAGCGCATTGTAGACGTATTTCTGAACACCCAGTTTGAGGGCGGCCGCCACGCCCGCCGGGTGGGCCTGATGATGGACATTGAGAAGGAATAAAACCAAAGCCGGACCCGCGGGGTCCGGCTTTTTTCATGTCCGGGTCTCCTCCTCCAGACAGGCGGCCAGCAGGGCCAGGAATTCCCCGCAGGTGGGCCTTTTGCTCAGCGGGAACCCGGCGCACTGCCGCAGCAGCTCCGGGTTGCGCCTCCAGGCCCGGAGGATCACCGTGCGGATATTTCGTTCCACGGCGGCCCCTGTGGTGTTCATTTCCCGGGCCACCAGGGGGTAGAGCCACTTGGACAGGGACAGCATCAGCTCCGGCCTCCAGGCCGCCTCACAGGCCGCTCTGGCCGCCTGGTGGAACCCGGCGTAGCTGGGCGTCACGCCCAGCCGCCTCAGCAGCCGGCAGACCCGTCGGTAGTCCTGTTCCCGCCTCCCCTTTTCACAACTGTGCCGCGTTCTCATACTGGTCCATCCGCGCCTGAAGCTGCTCCAGGAAACAGAGCCTGCGCTCAGGGTCCGGGATCAGATTCACCAGCCGGACCAGCACCGGGCGCTGCACTGGCTCACGCCCTTTTCCAAATCATAGTAGCTCCGCGGGGAGATATTCAGCCGGACGGCCATCTCCTCCTTGGTGTGTCTCAATTCCTTTTGCAGTTCGGTCAGTGCGTTGGGAACATGATCTCTCATGGCGTTGCGGCTTGCGCTTGTCATGATTTTTCCTCCTTTACAAAACAAAATTCGACAAAAATCTTATCTGTAAATGGAGAAAAATTCCAGGGTTCGCGCATCCGGTTTTTAAAAAATTTTTATGTTTTCCGCGGCTTTCGTGGAATTTTTAGAAAAAATATCGCAAAAAGTGATATAATAAAAAATTTGACCATATTTCGGCCCATCCGCCGCAGGCCTCCCACTGGGGCGGATGAGGAGGCAGTTTCCCGCACCCTCTCTTGCAGGGGCGCACATTGTGCGCCCGTTGTTTTTGCCCAAACCCTGCCGTAGGGGCGGGTGTCCCCACCCGCCCGTCATGCCTTCCCCCCGGGGGGGAAGGTGCCCCCGAAGGGGGCGGATGAGGGGGCAGGTTCCTGCACCCTCTCTTGTAGGGGCAGCCCTTATGGCTGCCCGAAACACGGGCCGGCCAGTGTCCGGCCCCTACAAAAAGGAGGGACGGCTTCCGAATACGCCGTAGGGGCGGCCCCATGTGGCCGCCCGCCTTCCAACAGGCGCACTCCGCCCTAATTCCCAATATATGTATCCAAACGTCCCACAAAGGACCAAATTCCTCCCTGTTTGAACGGACCCCAAGCCTTCCCCCCTGTGGGGGGAAGGTGCCCCAGTGCGCACACTGGGGCGGATGAGGGGGCGGTCTTGAAACCCTGAGACGCTCCGCGTCTCCTCCCCCACCCTCATCAGTCAGCCTCACGGCTGACAGCTTCCCCCTGGAAGGGGGAAGCCTTTTCGCCCACGCTTCGGGCCAATTCAAATGAGGAGGAATTTTCTGCTATGTCAACCAATTACACCGAAAACTTTGATCTCTGCCAATGGGAGCCCACCGACCCGGTCCAGCGGGTGGAGTTCAACCAGGACAACGCCAAAATCGACGCCGCCCTGGCGGAGCATGCGGCGCTCTTAGCGAAATGTGGCAACTGCCAGATCCATAGCCAATCTTATATAGGAACCGGGACCAACGGGCCGGTAATTCTGCTCTTCCCCAAATGTCCTTTGTTCATTACGATTATTGGTGAAAATGATACCTGGGTATGCGGGGTGCGGGGAATCAATAAAATTCATGGCCGTCGCGGTACGACTGCCTATTTTGACACCTCTTTGGCATGGACGGAGCAGTCAGTCACATTAGGAAACACGGATAGTTCCTCTGCATACAGTTGTAATACAGAGGGGGTCTCCTATCAAGTCATTGCGTTGTTGGATGCCGAAGAGTGAAAGAAATCCCCCCGGCAAATCGCCGGGGGGATTCTTAATTTGTCTCACAAGGAGCAAGGCAAATTAGTTCTGCTTGTAGGTCACAGTGTAGGTAACGGACTGGTCGTCGGCATTGGTAACAACAACAGTCAGCGTTCTCTCAATGCCAGCAGTAGTGGGAAGCAGCCCCTTCAGAGCAGCAACGTCGTCGGTAGGATCAACAGAACCGCTCAGAGTCACACTGTCATTGCCGTTAGAGACAACGATGGTGCAGCCATTCGTAAGCAGGGTACCAGCCAGCTGAACCAGGCCAGTGTCAGAGATGATCTTCCCAGTGTCGGACTCAAGCGCAATGGTGTTGTTCTCCAGATCAACCGTCATGGAACCGTCAGTGGTGTGGCCGGGACCCTTGGAACCGCCGCTGATGACGGTCTCCCAAGCGGTCTCAACAGCCTCAGCCAGCTCCTCGGCAGTCTGATAAGTGTCGATCACGACGTCCTTATCACCCACGGTGTAGGTATCGCCCACGGAGACATTCTCCAGGACCTCACCGTTGATGCTGTAGGTGCCAGCCGCTGTGAAGGTCAGAACACCGGTGTTCGCCTTGATGTAGTTGGCACCGTTGTAAGTCGCATAACCGCTAACATCCGCAGCAGCGGTGCCAGACACGGTGACATAACCGGTCTCGATCTCGATGTTGCCAGTCAGGTTAGCGTTGTTAACGGGAGTGCTGTAAGACCAGTAAGTGGTAGCGCCAGCGTACTCCATCTTGAAACTGGTACCGACACCGGTAACGTTGTAGTCAGTAGCAGAGGCATCGCCCTTGTCCACGTACTTCACAACCTTGCCGTCCACGGTGACGGTAAACTTATCACCAGTCGCAACACCCAGATCATTCTCATCCAGAGTGACATCACCGGGCATGGAAACATTGATCTGCTTGCCGTTAATCACGACCACGACTTTCTCGACATCCGCGGGAATCTCAGCGGTCAGGGCAACAACCTGGCCAAACTCGGTCTCTTCGGTGGTGGGGTACTCAGTCTTGCCGTCCACGGAGTAGACCTTAGCACCCTTCCAAGCAGCACCGTCCAGAGTCAGAGTGTTGGTCTGGGGCTCAGGAACAACAACCTCGTTATCAAGCACAATGTCAGAGATGATGATCTCGACCGTGTCGCCAGCGTTCACGCGCAGGCCCTTGTCCTCCAGGCTGGTGATGCCCTGCACCATGCCGGTGTTGGGCGCGGTCAGATTCACAGTGCCGCTCTTGGGCAGATTGCCATACATCAGCACGTCGTTGATGTACACGGTCTCGTTCCAATAAGCAACCTCAGTCTTAGTCAGGCCAGTCAGATCCAGCATGAACCGATAATTGCTGCCCATCGCCTCCACATACTGCGGAATTGCATCGTCGCGGGCAAGGTCCAGATCGGCTCCGTTCAGATCGGTGTACTCCACCGTCAAAATGGCGGTGTTGTTGTTAGTGTAATTGTACACACTGTTAGAGATGGTGGTGATGTTGATGATGATGTCCTTCTCAACATCTCTCGTATCAACCTGGACCACGTTGTTGCTGGGAGCCTCGTAGACAATGGGATCGCCATCCGCATCGACCACGGTGCTGACAGAGTAGGTGTAGGAGTAGCCGATCTTATCGCTCACATAAGGCGCAAGATTGACCAGCTCAGCGAAATTGTTGGTGATGTCAAGAGCAGCCTTCTGAGTGCCATCGACATTGATGATGATGTCATGGTCATAGAAGTCGGGGTTGTACTTGTAGATGTACACCAGGTTGGCGGTGCCATCCTCAGCCTTCAGGACCTGAACGGTGGTGATGTAGCCGTCGTTGTCCTCGTCGTTCCAGTCGCGCCACTCGATGATGTCGCTGTAGCCGCCCTCAGAGACGTCGTACTTATCCAGAGCGATGGGGTCATCGTTTCTGTCGTACTCGTAGATCTCCTCAACCAGGACATAGGTGGTGTCGCTGTTGGTCTTCCACTTGTCGCTACCGTTCATGGTGGTGTAGTACACCCACAGAGCGCTGTTGGTAGCAACCTCAGCCGCTCTCCAGTTGTCCACGTGCTGGATCTCGGTGATGTAGGTGCCGTCCTCGCTCTTCAGAACCTTGAAGACCTCGCCAACCATGTTGTCCTCGATCTCCTGGTCAACATCGTCGCTGCGGTCAGCGTCGGCGTCGTCCTCATCCAGGCTGGGCAGCAGGTCCTTCAGGGCGTCGTAGGACACATACAGGCCGTCACGGTCGTGGCCGTCCACATACATATCCTCGAACT